>SKJM01000127.1 GCA_007122045.1 Planctomycetales bacterium
AGTCGCCTTGATGGATATTCGTTCCATGAAGATCGGGCAGCCGGAATTGCGGCGTGCGCCGCAGGTCGGGAGGATCGACGTAATCGAGCAGCGTCAAGGTCAGGCTCAACTCGGCCACGCGGCATGCGTCTTCGTCGCGGTCGATGCCGAAAATGTGCCGCTCTAGCAACTCGCGCAGCCGCCGTGGCCGCATGGGCTTGCCCGGTTCGAATTCCGAGTCCTGCTCGATGATCCGCCGGTAGCACTGCACCAGGAACGCGCCGGAGCCGCACGCGGGGTCCAGCACCCGCATACCGTCGCGGAAGGGGCGGATCGAATCGAGTTCCTCGAGCATGAAGTTGACCAGCGGGACCGGCGTGTAATAGGCCCCCTTTTCCTTTCCGGCCGACCCGCCGTCGTCCGGACGCGGCGAATGAAGAAACTGCTCGTAAATGACCGACAGGGTTTCGATCGGGATGAACGAGAAGTCGTACAGCCCGAAATCGAGCGCCAGTTGCCCGCTTTCCGGATCGTCGCCCGCGAACGTAGCGGCCACTTTCCGGATGTGCTCTTTCTTGGGTCGCCGCGGCCCGGACGTGGGGAGCGGAAAGACCGAACCGTTCAACCGCTCGTCAAGCCGCTCGACTACGCGCCAGAACGCCGACGCCTGCGCACGGCGCCCGAATATCCGGCTCGCCTCGAGTCCCCATTCCTCAAGCCAAAGGTCGGAAAGAATCTCCCGCTCGCGCAAATAGTTCAGGTACACGTACTTGCCGATGAGCGCATGCGACACCTCGGGATCGTCCAGTCCGTTGTCCTGCAGCCAGCCGTCCAACTCGTTCAACGACGCGAGCAACCGCCAGTCGACCTTGGTCCGGGGCGTAACCCGGTTCCCCCACTTCTCCCAAAGTGTGCCGTCGTCAATGCGTTCGGCATGGAATGCCTCGAGCGCCTTCAGCGCGGCCCTTATATCGGCTACCGCCTTGAGCAGCCCCGTTGCGGCCGGGGGCACTCCGGCCTGCGGCCGGTCGTATCGGAAACCCGAATACAGGCGAATGGTGTCCGGGGCTGTGACCAGCAGGAATGGGACGGCGTTCTGGTTCCAGACGATTCGGTGGATTCGCCGGGCATCCTGTTCGTCGGAAGCCTCGCAAACGTACACGACCGGCACCACCGTGTCACGTCCGGTTTCTTCGGGGTGACGCAGCGTGTACACGCCCTGCAACTTGCACGGTTTCTGTGCGCGCTGGAAGATGTGGCCGAAGTCGGCGGCGAGGTGGAATGGGTGGTCGCCGCCCAATGTCAGGAAATTGCGGGAACCCGAATATCCGAGGGCGTCAATGAGCGTGTTCGCGTCCATGGCATGCCTCACGGAATCTCCACGAGTTTCAGGCTCTCAATCCCCCGGTCGTCCACGATTTTGGCCGCCACGCGTTTCTTCGCCATCGCCGGTTTCCTCCCAAGCCCACTTCGCGGCGTCGCAATTTCCACGCTTATACCACTCCTGCCGCCCTCGTGCAAGGGGGCGCAGACAATCCCACCGGGCGTTTCTCGCCGTGTGTGAATTGTGCCCAGACCGCCCGTGCCGTGCGCCTCGACACGCGGCCCGTTTTTGAGTCCCCCCGCAGGCAACGGCGCCCTACACCAGCGCCTTGCGGCGGGCCTCGATGATCTCGCGCTCGAGGCTGGGCGGGAGGCGATTGTAGCGGGCGAACTCGAGGGTGAAGGTGCCTTGCCCTTGGGTCATGCTGCGAAGGCTTGTCGAGTAGCCGAACATTTCGGCCAGCGGCACCTCGCCCTCGATGCGCGTTTCGGGGCCGAGGACCTCGGCGCCCATGACGATGCCCCGCCGCGAGGTCAGATCGCCGACGACCGTCCCCTGGAACCCCGTGGGGCACTCGATCTCGATCTTCATGACCGGCTCCAGCAGCACGGGCGCGGTGCGGGCGAAACATTCGCGCATGGCCGTCTGCGCGCAGGTGTTGAAGGCCATTTCGGAACTGTCGACCTCGTGGTAGGAGCCGTCGTCCAGATGCACGGCCAGCCCGACGACCGGATAGCCCGCCACGGGGCCTTTCACAAGCTGGCTGCGGACGCCCTTCTCCACCGCCGGGATGTACTGCTTCGGGATGCGCCCGCCGGTCACGTGGTCCTCGAACAGGAAGGTATCCTCGACATCCTCGGGCAGCAGCTCGAAGCGGCCGATGATGTGGGCGTACTGGCCCGAGCCGCCCGTCTGCTTGCGGTGGCGCACCTCGAACGGGGCCGCCCGGGTGGGTGCTTCACGATAGCTGACCTTCGGCGCACCTACCTCGACTTCGACGCGGTATTCGCGCCGGATGCGCTGCACGTACACCTCCAAGTGCAGCTCGCCCATGCCGGCGATGAGCGTCTCGCCCGTCTCCTCGTCGGTGGTTATCCGCAGCGTGGGGTCCTCGTTGCGGAAGCGGCCCAGCGCCTTGGCCAGGCGGGCGGCGCCCTCGCGGTCGAGCGGGCGAATGGCCATTTGGATGACCGGCTCGGGCACGAACATGTTCCGCAACTGCACCGTGTTGCGCTGCTCGGCGTAGGTATCGCCGCTGGCGGCGTCGATTCCCATGACGGCCACGATGTCGCCGGCGGCGGCCTCGGCAATCTCCTCGCGCTGGTCGGCGTGCATGCG
>SKJM01000226.1 GCA_007122045.1 Planctomycetales bacterium
CGGCGCCGATCATATCAGCGGTCCGATGCAGCCGATCGACCATTTCTGTCGAAGGGTTGCTGGTGAGTTTGATTTCCATTGCCCAGCGTTCGGTACCCCAGTCGAGAACGAGGTCGAGTTCATGCCCGTCGGAGGTGCGGAAGAAGAACGGCTGCGGCCGCTTCCCGGCGGCGGCACAAGCCGACAGCGTTTGCTCGATGACAAAACCTTCCCAGCTATGCCCGAGCCACGGCTGGCGATAAAGGTGCTCGATATCATGGACATTCATCAGGGCGTGGAGGAGGCCGCTGTCGCGCCAAAAGAGGCGCGGGGTCTTGGTAAGCCGCTTCCTGATGTTGGCGAGGTAGGGGGGCAGCCGTCGAACGAGGAAGGCCCCTTCCAGAAAGTCGCAGTAGCGCAAGACGGTCTTGTGGTCCAGCGCCAGGGACGCTCCCAATCCTGAGGCGTTGAGCGGTTGGCCGTGGACGGCTGCCAGCATGGCCAAGAGCCGCATGGTCTGCTGCGGCTTCGTCGGCAGACCCCAATTCGGCAGATCGCGCGTGGCCAAGGCTTCGAGGTAATCCTGCTGCCACTCCGGAAACATGTCGGGCCGGAGGATGCCGCCGTCGGGGTATCCGCCGAACAGCCACAGGTCGTCCATTCGGTCGGCCCCGAGTTCGGGCAAGATGAGCGGCGTCATCCGAACCAACCCCAACCTCCCCGCAAGCGACTGCGAAACATTTTGCATCAGGGTGGGCGAGACCGAGCCGAGCAGCAAGAAGCGGCCATTGCGTTTGCGGTCGGCATCGATCGCCCCCCTGAGGCGGGGAAATAACGCCGGCACCTGTTGGGCTTCATCGATAATGACGAGCCTATCACCGGCGGTCAGCGTGTCCCATTCGGCGTCGAGGCGGGTCGCACTTCCGACGGTTTCCATATCGAAATAGGCCCCGTCGAACATTCTTGCGAGGGTTGTCTTCCCGCACTGTCGCGGGCCCATGACGGCCACGGCGGGGAATTTTCCCAGCTTGTCGCGTACTTGGTCGGTCCAAACTCGTTCAATCATATCTTGTATTATGGCAATCTATTCCCAGATTGCAAGGCCAGGCGATTCCGGCGCGGTCGTCCGGTCGCGCGGCAACAAGAAGGGGAACATCGTGCGCTTTTGATGCGGGCCGCTCAAAACGGCCGGACCGGGCGTGCTACGAGCCCCCCTATCCGTGCGGGCCGAGGAAGCCGAACAACTCGCCTTCCTCGACGGCGAAATCGACACCGGCGCTCCCTTGAATGCGACACGCCGGAAGCTGGTTCCAACGGGGGGCTCACCGCAGGGCCTCGACCGGTCGCAGCCTCGCGGCGCGGCGGGCAGGCTGGACGCCGAAGAACGTACCGACCAGCAGCGCGAACACCAGCGCGAGCGCGAGCGGCTCCCACGACATCACCGCGCCGATGGCGGTGAAGCGGGGCAGCAGCACGACGATCCCGTAACCGAGCAGGCTGCCCACCACCATGCCCAGCAGGGTCACCGCCAGCGACTCGGTGAGGAACTGGGTAAAGATGTCGCCCCGGGTAGCCCCGACGGCGCGGCGCAGCCCGATCTCGGCGGTCCGCTCCGCCACGGAAATCAACAGAATGTTCATCAGCACCACCCCGCCCACCAGCAGGCTCAACCCCGCCAGGGCCACCAGCAGCATGCGGAGCGTGCCCGCCGTGCCGCGAACCATCTCGGCTATGACCAGCGGCGTGATGAGCCGGAAGTCTTCCTCGTCGGGCGGGGTGATGCGGTGCCGCTCGCGCATCAGGTGGCGGATCTCCTCGGTCTGTTCGGCCATGCGGTCGGGCGTGCTGGTGATGATGCGGATGGCGCCGACGTGATCGACGTTCATCACGCGGCGCATGGCCGTGGTGGCAGGGACGACGATGCGGTTGTCGAACTCGCCGCCGCCCGCGCCGGCGCCGCGGTGCTCGAGCACGCCTTTGACCGTCAGCCGCACCTTGTTGCAGTACAGCTCCTTGCCGATCGGGTCCTCGCCGCCGAACAGATCGCGCTGGACGGCCGTGCCGATGATGCACACGCGGGCCATGGTGGCCACGTCCTCGGCGGTGATGCCCTCGCCTTCGGCCACCTGCCACTGCCAGGCGTCGTGCCACTCGGGCTCGACACCCCAGACGGTCGACCGCGTCTGGTTGCCCTCGTGCCGCAGGTCCATGGCGAAGCTCCAGGCCTGAGGTGTGACTACTTCCAACCCGTCAATGTTTTCGCGAATGGCCTCGGCATCGTCGAGGGTGAGGGTGGTGACGGTCATGTCGGGCGGGGGCAGGTCGCGGCCGCCGCCGGCGATGAGCATGATGGCCCGGGGGCCGAAGTTCCGCACCCGGTTCATCACGCGCCGTTCCGTCGCCCGGCCGATGGCCATGATGACCACCAATGCGGCCACGCCCACGACGGTGCCGGCCATCATCAGAAAGGTGCGCAGCTTATTGCGGCCGAGCGAATAAAAGCCTTCGCCGGCGGTTCGCAGAAGTCGCATGGAAGGGGTCTCCGGGGATAGGTGTCAGGTGTAGGGTGGGTGGTTCCGGCTGCCAAAGCAGCCGGGTTCACCCACGCGCCGTTGTTGTTGGCGCGCCGTTGTTGTTGGAATGATCTGTTGGAATGA
>SKJM01000554.1 GCA_007122045.1 Planctomycetales bacterium
AGCGGTTCCGGGAGAGCGATTTTCGGTGGATTCGCGACTGGGGGTTCGATTTCGTCCGCTTGCCGATGGACTACCGGCAGTGGACCGAGGCGGCCGATCCGTACAAGCTGCGCGAGGAGGTCCTCGAACACGTCGACGAGGCGGTCGAGCTGGGCCGTAAGTATGCCGCGCACGTGAGCCTGAACCTGCACAACGCGCCGGGCTTCAGCGTGAATCGGGCGGTCAAACATCCTTGGAGTCTTTGGGATGACGAGGAGCCGCAGCGGCAGTTCGCGTTCCAGTGGCGGCAGTTCGCCCGGCGCTACCGCGGCATCGCCTCGGAACGGTTGAGCTTCAACCTGGTCAACGAACCGGCGCACATCGACGAGGCCACCTACCTGGCGGCCATCCGGGGCGCGGTCGAGGCCATCCGGGCCGAGGACCCCGAGCGGCTGATTGTAAGCGACGGGCTGAACTGGGGAAGCGATCCGATTCCTGGGCTGAAGCCGTGGCGCATCGCCCAATCGACGCGCGGCTACGCGCCGATGGAAATCTCCCACTACCGCGCGTCGTGGGTCCAGGGGGCCGACCGGTACCCCACGCCGCAATGGCCAATCCCGCAGGTCGACGGCCACCTGTTCGGCCCCACCCAGCCGAAGTGGCAAACGCCCATCGTGCTCGAAGGGCCGTTCCCCGAGGCCGTGCGGCTTCGCGTGCGCGTGGGACGGGTGTCGAGCCATTCGCGGCTGGTTGTGAAGGCCGACGGCGAGACGATCTTCGAGCGGACCTTCAAGCCCGGGCCGGGCGAGGGGGAGTGGAAGGAGGTCGTGTACGCCGAGCAGTGGAACGTGTACCAGAACCTCTACGACCGCGACTACCAAACGGATGTGCCGGCCGGAACGAAGCGCGTCGAATTGCACAACGCCGAGGGCGACTGGATGACCGTCACGCAGTTGGCCGTGCGGCCGGCGGCCGATGGGCCGGAGCACGTGCTCGAGCTGCGCACGGCCCGCTGGGGCAAGCCGGAGCGGGGCGTCGTCCGTTACCGGCCCGGCGCCGACGGGCCTGCGCTTTCGAGCCCGAAGATGGTCGATCGGGCATGGCTGGCGGAGCACCGCGTTGCCCCGTGGAAGAAGCTGGCCGGCGACGGCGTGGGCGTACACGTGGGCGAATGGGGCGCACACCGCTTCACCCCGCACGACGTGGTGCTGCGCTGGGCCGAGGACCAGCTCGGCCTCTGGCAGGAGGCCGGCTTCGGCTGGGCCCTGTGGAACCTGCGCGGCAGCTTCGGCATCGTCGATTCCCAGCGGGACGACGTCGCCTACGTAGATTTCCACGGACACCAACTTGACCGCCGGTTTTTGGAATTGCTGCGGGCGTATTGAGCGAATTGTTCATCGAAATGGAAATTGCGATGTGAATATGTTATGGCAACCGGACACGAATCGCGAGGTTGATATGGAACCAACCAATTGTCCACATTGCGGACCCTGATGGTATATTTTATCCCATTTGCCATTTGGGAAGGCGTCCTGCTGTACTGGCGACTCCAGCGGGAAAAGCGTCGTACCGGCCCGGAACCGCCGGAATCCAATATCCGTCGCCCGCCGGCGAATCCCTGATAGACACGTTTCGGCGCGGACGACGGCCCGCGGTGGACCTGACCGGCCCGGGGTAGCTGTTCACGGGCCGGCTGAAGGGGACAGTCTCCATGAACGGTTGTCGGCCGCTTCAGCCCAACTCGCAAGAAGATGGGAGACCGCCGTGTGGCCCCACGATCCAATGCCGGAACCGCCGGACATGTACGACTCCGATGTGCCCGACGAGGACGACGAGGATGCGCCCTCCGGCGCGTGGCCGTTCGAGGTTTCGCGGGCCGATATGATCGGGCTGGGCGTGGTTGCGACCCTCCTGCTGGCCCTGACGGTCTGGCTGGGGCTTCTGCCCGTGCTGGTGATCCTCGGAGCGGCGGCGGGAGGCTTTCTCGCGGCGTTTCTCTGGCCCGCCCTCGGCGGCGATGTCATCCTCGACGACCTCCGCGTCGACGTACTCAGGTGCCTGGCGGTCGGCGCCTACCTGGTGCTCGGTTTCTGGGGCATGTTGGCCGGTTTGGGCGCCCTGGTCGGTAGCGTCCACGGCCCCGACGCGCCGCTGTTCCTCACGCGTGGCGTGATCGGCTTGTTTCTCGTCACCGTCGGCCTCTTCGTCAAGATCCTTTGGATGGATACCGACAAGTACGACGCCGCCATCATCACCGTGGGGACAATTCTCGGCGCCGTCGTGACCGGCGCGCTGGTTGCGTCCGCGCTCGCGGGGGGGTAAGATAATGGCGAGTTGCCGGCCCGTTGGATCTGAAGCAGCTTCCCATCGCCCCCCAAACACGCAGGCACGAACGACCATGAAACAGCTCTCTCCCTTCACCGTCTTGGCGGCCGCATCGGCCGGGCTCGGTTCCCTGGTGTGCCGCACGGCGCTGGCGGGCCTTTGGGTCCTTGCGCTGAGCGCGACGGCCTTGCCCGCGGCCGACACGCCCCCCAATGTCGTGGTCTTCCTCGTCGACGACATGGGCGTGATGGACACCTCGGTGCCGCTGCTGACCGACGCCGAGGGCCGGCCGAAGCGTTATCCGCTCAATGACTTCTACCGTAC
>SKJM01000710.1 GCA_007122045.1 Planctomycetales bacterium
AGCGACTGCACCCACTGGTCGAGTTGCAGCAGGTTCGCGTTGAGCTGGGTCAGTAGCTGGTCCGACTCGTCGAGGAAGTCGCTCAGCAGGTCGTCCAGCATGTCGCGGTTCGGGTCACTCATGGCAATTCCTTTTCCCTATTGCGGTCGCCGGTGCAGCCAGGGTCGCAATCGCGTGAACTCCTTGACATGCTCGCCGATGCCTTCGGCCGGCCCCGACACGAGCAGCCCGCCCGGACGGATTGCCGAACGCACGTGCTCCATCGCCCGCCGCTTGGAGTCCGGGGCGAAGTAGATCAGCACGTTTTTCAGAAACACCACGTCGAACGGGCCGTCGCGCATCGGATCCAGGAGATTGTGTTGGCGGAAGGCGACCATGCGGGTCAGCACGGGGCAGGCCTGCCAGAGATTGGCCCCGGCCAATTTGCGAAAGAACCGCCTCCGGTACGATTCCGGCACGAGCTTCATTGCCCGCTCGCCGAATACGCCGGTGCCGGCCTGTTCGACCGCCCCCGTTCCAATATCGGTGCCCAGGATGCGAACGTGCCACTGCGGGGCGTCGGGCAGGGCGTCGGCGATGCAGCAGGCGGCCGTGAAGGCCTCATCGCCCGTGCTGCACGCCGCCGACCAGATTCGCAGTTGGCGGGAGCGGCTGCCCCCGCGAGCCCCCGCCGCGCAACCGGGCAGGTACTCGTTGCGGAACCACTCCCACTGTCCCTCGTCGCGGAACAGGAACGTCTCGTGCGTGGTAATCTCCTGCAGGAAGGCCTCCCATTCCGGGTCGTTCGGGCGCAGGCGCCGCAGGTGATTGTAGTAGTCGGTGAAGCCGCGGGCGCCCGTCTCCTTCAGCCTTCGCCGAACGCGGTTCGACAACAGCGTCTTCTTCTGCGGCGAGATGCGAATGCCCGTACGCTCGTAAATCAACTCGATGTACCGTGCCATCTCGTGGTCGGTCACCTCGACCGGCAAGCCGGCCGGGACCACTGGCGCGACGCCGAGCGTGGCGGCGGGGAAATCAGTCAACGTCATGGTCGCGCGATGCCCCCTCCTGCAACTGCCGGTGTTGCCGGGCGATGGTGTCGGCCAGGTCGAACAGGTGGGGGCGCTGCGCTTCCGGCAGCAAGTCGATGCTCAGGCGTAGCCTTCGGAGCCTCTCGTGGAAGCCCTCGGGGGCCTCAATCCGCCCTTTCTTCTCAACAGACATCACACGCTCCTGTCCCAAGACGGTGCGAAGGGGACCGTCCCCTGTGAACGGTTGCAGTTCACACGCCGGCGGCGCCGGCCATCGCGTCGGTCAGGGCCTCGCACTCGTCCTCGCCGAAGAGCCGGTCGACGTCCAGAAGGATCAACAGGTCCTCCTTCAGCCGCACCAGGCCGGTCATGTACTCGTTGCCCGCACTGGTCACGGTGGGCGGGGCGGGTGAAATCTCCTGCTGCGTCACCCGCAGCACCTCGTTGACCGAATCGACCACGATACCGATCGTCCGGCTGCCCACGTTGAGCACCATGATGCGGCTGTCGGAGGTCAGTTCCGTATCGGCCAGCGAAAACCGGGCCCGCAGGTCGATCACCGGAATGACCGTGCTGCGCAGGTTGATGAGCCCCTTGACGTAGGCGGGGGTTTCGGGAACATGGGTGATTTCGCCCACCAGGATGATTTCCCGAATCTTGGTAATCTCGATCCCGTAGGTCTCCTCGCCCAGCTTGAAGCTGACCAGTTGCATCGAACCGGTCTGCTGCGCGGCCTCGTGGTCGTGAACCGGAGGCTCGTGGATGGCTGTCGACATGCGTCTTACTCCCAAAAGGATGGAATGGGTTGACTCACTCTTGTACGGTACGTTGGTTCGGGCCGCTGCCGGTCAGGCTTGGATCCCCAAATGCTTGTCGAGTTTCTCACGGAGTGTTTCGGCCGTGAACGGCTTGACCAGGTAGTCGCTCACGCCGGCCTGAATGGCTTGAACGACGCGGACCTTCTCCGCTTCGGTGGTGATCATGATGATGGGAACGTTCGCGTCCCGAGCGCGGATTTCCTTAATCACCTCCAGGCCCGTCTTGCCGGGCATGTTCCAGTCGGTCAGGACGATGTCAAACGCCCCCGGCTCGTACAGGTTGACGGCCTGGTTGCCGTCGGCCGCCTCGACCACCGAGGAGATGCCGACCGCGCTGAGCGAGCGAATGATGATTTTCCGCATGGTGGCCGAATCGTCGGCCACGAGCACGTGAGCGCTCATGGGGTTGCCTCCGGGAACGGGTAAGTCGTTTGCGAAAACATAGGTCATGCTTGCGCCGTGTCAAATGGGGCATTTCGAGCTCCAATGGTTTCGCACATGCCGGGAGATGACGAAAGCGGCATCGTCCAGGGCGAACTGGTGGTCGACGTTGCCTCGGACGTGGGCCACCTTGTTCATGCCGTAGACGTCCGAAGTGGCCTCGTCCTGCCCGAGCACGTAGCCGCCGGAAGCCCGAATCGCGCCGCAGCCCTCCGCGCCGTCGTGGCCCATGCCGGTCATGATGACCCCCAGGCAGTTCTTGCCGAACGCCGCCGCCGCGCTTTTCATCAGCACGTCGGCCGACGGCATGTGGCCGCTGACCGGCGCCCCCTCGCGCACCACCGCCCG
>SKJM01000730.1 GCA_007122045.1 Planctomycetales bacterium
CGAAAGCGGCAGCCCCGACACCTGGCGGGACGTACGCGGCTTCGCGCTGAAGTTCTACACCACCGAGGGCAACTACGATATGGTGGGGAACAATACGCCGGTGTTCTTCGTCCGCGATCCGATGAAGTTCCAGCATTTCATCCATTCCCAGAAACGCCGCGCCGACAGCGGCTTGCGCGACCACGACATGCAGTGGGACTTCTGGACCCTCTCGCCCGAATCGGCCCATCAGGTCACCATCCTCATGAGCGACCGCGGCGTGCCCAGGAGCTACCGGCACATGAACGGCTACACGAGCCACACCTTCATGTGGGTCAATGCCAAGGGCGAGCGCTACTGGGTCAAGTACCACTTCAAGACCGACCAGGGAATCGAATGTCTGACCCAGGAGGAGGCCGACCGGATTGCGGGCGAAGACGCCGACTACCACCGCCGCGACCTGTTCGATTCCATCGCGCGGGGCGATTACCCCAGTTGGACGCTGAAGGTGCAGATCATGCCCTTTGACGAGGCGGGGGGCTACCGCTTCAACCCGTTCGACCTGACCAAGGTGTGGCCCCATGCCGACTACCCCCTGCACGAGGTGGGCCGCCTGACCCTGAACCGCAATCCGAGCGATTTTCACACCGAGATCGAGCAGGCGGCTTTCGAGCCGAACAGTCTTGTGCCCGGCATCGGGGCGAGCCCCGACAAAATGCTGCTCGCCCGCCTCATTTCCTACGCCGACGCCCACCGGGCGCGCCTGGGGGTCAATTACAAGCAGATCCCGGTCAACCGGCCGAAGTGTCCGGTGAACAGCTACAGCAAGGGCGGTGCGATGCGGGTGGAGAACGCGGCCGATCCGGTCTATGCGCCCAACTCGAAGGGCGGTCCCGCGGCCGACCCCCAGCGGTATCCGGAGGACGCCGTCTGGAGCGCCGACGGCGAGTTCCTCCGCGCTGCCTACACGAAGCGCCAGGATGACGACGACTTCGGCCAGGCCGGCGCCTTGGTGCGCAACGTGATGGACGACGCCCAGCGCGACCGGCTGGTGGCCAACGTGGTGGGGCACTTGAAGGAGGGCGTATCCGAACCGGTCCTCGAGCGTGCGTTCGAGTACTGGCGCAACATCGACCAGGAGATCGGCGACCGCATCGCCAAGGGCGTCCAAGGGGGCGTTACGCGATAAAGGCCTACTCGCCCCAATTCTTGTACTCCGCTCCGAAGTACATTTCTCCCACCGTGATAAAGGCAATGGCCAGGAGCCGGCCCTGCACATGGGGCGCATACGCTTCGGCCAGGGAACCGCCCTTCATCAGGTACGATACGATGTTTGTGTCGAGGATGACGGTGCCATTGTTCATGAAAATCGGCCCGCTCCAGGATCGGAACGTCGCAATTGCTCGATAACCTCCTCAAAACCGTCATTGACCTCCCCCGGCCACGTACCAAAGAGTGTTGTCACGTCCGTCGCCGGCTGAACGTCTTGCGCCTTCGCGAGTTCCTCCACTGTCGGTGACTCCCAGAAATCGCGCGCAGTCGGCGTGCCGGGGGGGAGCCAATCGGCGGCTTCGCCCGTGGGGTCGTTGAGGCGGTGAATATGGTGGATCTTGATGCTGGCGATCTTGCCCGTCCTGGGGTCTTGCTTCGCCTCTCCCACGATGCGGACATAATGAAGGATGTCCACCCGCACCTCGTCCTTCTGCGCCTCATCGAAGAGGCACAGCACCGGCTCCCCGGCTAGCGGGTGCACTCGGCAGCGCGATTCGTGCTCCCCGAAGTCGGCCATCAGTAGCCGTCCTTCAATCGTGCGAATATTATCTCCGGTAACCATGGGATCTCCTGGTAAAACCGTGCCACCCAAACCCCCGATGCGGGAGCGCCACAACGGGAAAGAACCGGCTTGTGCCCGGCGCTACTCCTCCAGCACGTCCTTTTCCCGGGCGGCGGCCAGCTCGCCGGCCTCGGCCTCGTACTTCTTGATGAGGTCCTGGATCTCGCTCTTGACGTCGTCGCGCTCGTCTTCGGAAAGGTGCTTGTCCTTTTCCGCGGTCTCGGCCATCTTGTTGCCGTCGCGGCGGACGTTGCGCAGGGCCACCTTCGTTTCCTCGAGCAGCTCGCGAACGCGGCCGACCATCTTGCGGCGCACCTCGCCGGAAAGCGGCGGCACGTTCAGCCGGATCACCCGGCCGTCGTTCTGCGGGTTGAACCCCAGGTCGCTCGCCTGGATGGCCTTTTCGATGTCCTTCAGCGTGCCGGGATCGTAGGGGCGGATGACAATCTGGTTCGGCTCCGGCGCGCCGACGGCGGCAATCTGCTTGATGGGCGTGGCCGAGCCGTACACCTCGACCCGCAGCGAGTCGACCAGGCCCGGGCTGGCCCGCCCGGTGCGAATGCCCGCCAGGGAACTCCGCAGCACCCCGACGGCCTTCTCCATGCGTTCTTCGACGTCGAGCAGGATTTCGTCGCTAGTCATAGCTGGCTGCTCCACTTTTCAAGGCCGCGACGCCGTGCACGAACGTGCCCACGCGCCGCCCCAGCACGGCCGCCTCGATGTTCCCCGCCTTGCGGAAGTTGAACACGAGGATCGGCATGTCGTATTCCATGCACTTGGTAATCGCTTCCGGGTCCATCAC
>SKJM01000830.1 GCA_007122045.1 Planctomycetales bacterium
CACTTCAAGTACACCGACAGCCGCGGCGAGGACGGCGATTTCGACGCCAAGGTGAAGGCCACCGAGGAGTTCGACCGCATCGTCCCCCGCGTCGAAGCCCTGCGGCCCACCGTGCTGGCCGTCACCGGCGACCACAGCACGCCAGCCAAGTTGGCCACCCATAGCTGGCACGCCGTGCCCGTGCTTCTCGCCTCGGACACGTGCCGCTTCGACCACTGCCGGGGGTTCAGCGAGCGGGAGGCCCGCTGCGGGGAACTGGGGCAATTCGAGGCGGTTTCCCTTATGCCGCTGTTGTTGGCCCATGCCGGCCGGCTGGAGAAGTTCGGCGCGTAGGCGTCAATTGTCCTTGCGCGGGTGGCGGCCGAATACGGTGAGTCCGAATACGAGCCAGAACAGCGCGATGCCGGCGGTCAGCGCCAGTACCCGGCCGGGGCCGAGTTGGGCAATCAGCGGAAGCGACGCGGCCGTGAAGAGGCCCCCGCCCACGATCGGCTCGAACAGGAGCTGCTTATAGCCGAAGCTTTCCAGGGCGCCCGACTCGTTGCGCGGGTCGGCCATCCGCATCAGCAGCAGCCCGGTGACGGTCACGCCCATCGACTGGCCGAAATCGCCGATGCCGCGTTCAAACCACCCGAGGGGAATCAGCCGGGGCGCCAGGAAGACCAGCGCCAGGACGTTCCAGGCGATGCCGGCCGCGGCCAGGGCGAGGAACGGGACCAGGTGCTCGCCCAGGGCCGTCAGCGAAAGGGTGCCCAGCGCGGAGACAATGGTGAAGTCGAGCGCGGTGCCGGCGATCCGATTCATCAGGCGGCGGTTGATGTGGCAGGCGAGGCCGGTTCGGTCGGCGACCAATTGGACGATCACGCCGCCGATCATCGCCAGGGGGAACAGCGGCACATAGGGGATCAGTGTGAGGCCGTCGTCGCCTCCCCACGTGCGGTATTCGATGGCCATCAGTCCTTGCCGGATGACCCAGCCGATGCCGATCGCCAGGGCAACGATCCCCAGATGCACTGACAGGGGATCGGTGGGCTTGGCCTCCTGCTGCTTTTCCCACTGCAATTCCTTCAGTTCTTCGAGGGTGTCGCCGTTGACGGCCGCAACCGTCCGCAGATCGGTGATGCGAAGGGGAGAAAACGGCGCGAGCATCGGCTCGTGCAGCGGGCCTTCGGGCGCGGGGGTTTCCGGCCCGGCGCCACGCCCGGCGCCCGCGAGGCGGGTCAAGTCGATTTCGCCGCGGCGGGCGGCCCAGTTGATCAAGACCGTGCCGGCTACGACTCCAGAAACCAGGCCGATGGTAGCCAGTCCCAAAGCCAGGTCGGCGCCGGCCGCAAAACCGAGTTCGCGGAAGGTGCCGGCCATACCTGCGGCGGTGCCATGCCCTCCTTCAAATCCGATCTCGATCAGGGCGCCTGCCAGCGGGCTGATGCCGAACATCGGGGTCAGCAGGATCATGCACAGCGCAATGCCCACCACGTACTGCCCCCACGCCAGCGTTTGCCCAAACGCCACTTGCGGACCGGCCCGCATCCAAATTTCACGCGGTCCCGGGATCGGCTTGCCCAGGAACAACGCGGCGAAAACGACGTTGATCAGCAGCCCCGGGAGGATCCGCCATACCTCGAGGAGCGATTCCGGAAACAATCCGAACGCCAGCAGGTGGTCGGCATCCCACGCCGTTCGCACGAGCCAGCCGGTGCATTGCGGCCCGAGAAGCAGGACCAGAAGGCCCGCGACGATGGAACTGGGCAGAAAAAGCGACTGCAACAACGGGATTCCGGCCTTCACCAGTTTCCCCAGCAGAAGGGAAACGCCAATGACGACCCATGCCAACAGGGCATCGAAATAGGGCATTACCGATTACCTCTCTCCGGAGCGTAGCGCGCGGGACGCCATAATGTAGCATATCCCGCCGGTTGACAAGGGGCCGGCGCGAGGCCAGAATTGAGATTGGTTTCGACTTGAATCGCCCCCCCGAGGGGTGCTACTGGGAATACTAACGATGGCTTGGCCCCTGGCCTCACATTTCAGCGTGATGCTGCAGAATCCACGGCTCGCGTTCCGCGATCCCGTCTTGCAGCAGTGCGTCATCCAGAAGAACGCCCAGGGGCAACCCCGGCCGTGGGCCGGCGCCTTCGCCGTGGTGTACAAGGCCACCGACGTATACGGGCAGAACCCGTTCGCCGTGCGGGTGTTCACCACCGAGTCGCCGGAACGCCGCGAGCGATACGACCACATCTCGGCTTATCTGAAGGCCCGCCGGCTCCATTGCATGTGCGACTTCGAGTACCGCGACGCGGCCATCCGCTCCGCCGGCGACGGGAAGTGGTATCCCCTGATTCTCATGGAGTGGGTGCAGGGCGATACGCTGTTCCACTGGGTGAAGGACCGGTGCCGCGAGGGTAATTCGGCCGCGCTGGCCCGCGCCGCCGAAAAGTGGCTGGCGGTGGCCAAGGAACTGAGCGACGCTTCCGTTGCCCACGGCGACTTGCAGCACGCCAACGTCATGGTGGATGAGCAGGGACACCTGAAGCTGGTCGATTACGACTGCTTGTGCGTCCCCGCATTGGTGGGCCGCAGGAACCTGGAAGCGGGGGTGACGCCGTACCAGCAC
>SKJM01000691.1 GCA_007122045.1 Planctomycetales bacterium
CAGCTCGGTTTCCTTCTGGGCAAACAGCCGGTCCAGTTCGTCCAGCCGCCGCCGGCCCTCCTGCTGCTCCACGTGGACCACCTCCCGCAGGTAGGCGTTCACCACCGCGAGCACGATTTGCGTCACCTCCTGGGCGTCCTTGCCGGAAAGGCTGATTCGCATGATCTGGCTGCCGCCGGGAAAGGCGACGCGGACGTTGTTTTGGAGCCAGCGCACGGGATCCTCGCGCTTCGCCTCCAGTTCGCGGATGGTCCTGGTCTGGCTGACGGCCGGTTCGCGGAGGGCGGCGAACATGACGAACGGGCTGCGAATGAGCTGTTCCTGCGTGTTGCGCCATAGGCTGAAGTCGGTCCGGCCGCCCGGGCCCGATGGGTCGAACATGATCCGCCGCACCTGGGGGGAAACATGCAGATAGTGTTCGGCCGTGTACGAGGCCGGCACCAGATACCATACCAGCGGCGCAACGATGGTGACCGACATCAACGCCAAGCCGAACGCCAGCACCGAACGCCGCCGGAGCGCGTGCAAGTAGGGCTTGAGCATGGTAACCGGGTCCTGAGGGCCATGACCGGCAACCAACATGGGTGCCCCGGCGTAGCCGTTGCCTTGGACCTCGGCCATGCCCGTCTGCCGAACCGCCATGGGAAACTCATTCGGGGAAGCATGGGAAGGTTTGGACTCTGCTGTCATCGTGATCGTCCCCAATTTGGGTGCTTGCGACTGGTCGCCTGGTCTTCCGGAAGGCCCAACGGCTGCGGGAAGGTCCGCGAGCCGCTACGGGTTCGCTTCCGAAACGGGGGGCGAAAGCAATCGGGGCGGTGGGTGGCGACTCCGCCCATGTCGGGATAAGGGGGGTAGCGGTTGCCTCGCCTATGTTCCAGTCTGATTGCGACCGGCGGCGAAGTCAAGGCGCGGTCGTCGAAGCAGCCCCACGCTGCTGGTCTTCCGCCGCCCGACCACGGACTCCGGCGCCTGGTCGTGAGCCCCCTTTGCCCGATCGGCGCTCCGTACATGCTGCGCCCTCATCTATTCAGGTTCGCGGAATCGGGCAGAAAAGTCAAGGGTCGCGCAAACGAAAAGCGCGGAATATTGCTGGCGCCGGGCAAATCCACGCTTATGGCCGTTTACGGGCGCTCTAGCATGGGACATTTCCACAGCACGGCCCAAACGGCTGGATAGACATTGTCTCTCGCCGGCGCCCACGGCCGCCGGAAATGTTTACTTCACCGGTAAACTCCAACCGGGCACTGTTGGAGTCCCGGTTTCAGCCGGTTCGAAGAGCGGCCTCAAGGGGGGAATCCAACTCGCTGCAAGTCCGGTTCTCCACCCAGGCAACCTGCCAAACCCCTACCGGCGGCTACCGCCGTGTCGCTCCGGCTCGGCCCGCCAACTCGCCAACCACCACAGCAGCGCCAAAGCGGCCCCGTAGAACAGGAGCCCGATGCCCTCGTGTAGGAGCATGTATGGCAGCGGCAAGTGCGTGGCCGCCAGGCTGATGCCCACAATCCGCAGGGCATTGAATAGCACTGCCAAGGGAAAGGCGAAAAGAAACAGCGCCGCCTTGGCGTGCCAGGGGATTCGGTAGTGGAAGCCCAGGATGGCCGCCACGAGCAGCGAGGAACTGATCAGCCCGAACCCGTTGCACTCGGCGGCCACGACGAACGCCCGATCTTCCACGAAGAGCAGGATTTCCGGAGGGCTGCCTTGCTGGAGGGCCACGGCCACGTCGGCGCCGAGGTATTGCAGGAAGTCGGCACTGTACCTGGCGCCGACGGCTCGAAGCGGCCAATCGAGCCCCGGCGCCGCCCCGGCCAGGATGCCCAGCAGGAGGATTCCCGTCATGGCCGGCAGCAGGGCGCGCACGCCCGCCGCTCCGAAAAGAAAGGCCGATACGCCGGCGAACGCCAGGCAGAAGGACAGCAGCGCAACCGGCAGCGCCAGCCCCGGCATCCACCGAACCAGGTAGAGGCTGGCCAACCCCGCGGCCACCAGCGCCATGCCCAGCCCGTTTCCTTCCGGCCGAAACGGTTTGGCGAGGATCGCCCGCCGCAGGCTGATGACCAGCGCGAACAGCACAATGAGCCCCCCGTTGTGCAACTGCTCGGCCGAAAGGGTCGCACGGCCAAGCCACAGCAGCAGCGGAGCGTACATCGATGCCAGCAACGCGCCCAACCCAAGCACAATCAGCAGGTTGACGGTCCTGTCGGCCCGGTCGGGCGATGGTCGATGACTCTCTTTACGCACGGCCCCTCCATGTAGGATGGACATTCCTGTCCGTCTAGCACTACGCGGCATGGTTCATAACAGTTCGGTCGTTCCGCCTTGAGGCGGAACGACAAACACGGTACAAGTGCAGACGGACAGGAATGTCCATCCTACCGCCGGCCCCGGAGCCGCTCGATCGCCTCGGCAATTTCCGCGCGGCGGGCGTAAACGGGCTCCGGGCAGGTGGTGAAGGTGGTCATATCGGCGGTAATCGCCGGCGGCACGTCGAGCAGCGCTTCGTAGCGGGCCCGCTCGTGGGCCGGCAAGGCCTCACCATGCCGCTGCAGCAACGCGCGCAGCAGGTACAGCATTTCGTAATCCTCGACCCCCTCGCGGAGCATCTCCAG
>SKJM01000156.1 GCA_007122045.1 Planctomycetales bacterium
GGCGGCCGCCGCCGAGTCGTTCCACCACGCCCGCGCGGCCGCCGGCCGTCGCAAGCCGCCGCCGGGCGACCGCACCCTGGCCGGACTCGACCGGCTCATCCAGATTGCCGAGCGGAACCTGGCCGTCCTGCCCGACGAACTGACCCTCGGCGGCGACCGCCTGGCCGTGCCCCTGGCCGCCGGCACCATCTTCAACCTCCTGGGCCTGCACGAACAGGCCCTCGGCGCCTTCGACCACGCCCTTTCCGGCAGCGCCACGAGCGCCCTGCGCCCCCACCGCTCCTTCGCCGCGTTGGGCAAAGCCCGGGCCACAATCGGCCTGGGCCGCGGCGAGGCCGCCGAGCGGCTCACCGCCGCACGGCCCTTCTACGAGTTGAGCCTCGCGCAGCAGTCCGACGCCTCCTGGCACGACGAGACGCTCCGCGAACTGGCCCTGCTGATCGAGGACCTGGCCGAGCGCCGCGCGGCGGCGCTCGGTCACGCAGCGGCCTCCCGCGACGCCCGCCAGCCCACTCCCACGCCCGCCCAAGCCCGCGCCGCCCTCGAAAACGCCCGCTCCGAGGCCCTGCCGCACTGGCGGAGGCTCATCGACCAGTACCCCCGAAGCCCCCGGCTGCCGCAGGCCCTCTACCACGCAGGCGTGCTCCACACCGAGGGCGCCAAACCCGACCCCGAGCGTTCCGCCGCCGCCTTTGAGCAGCTTACCAAGCAGTTCCCCGCGAGCCCCTGGACGGGCGACGCCCACGTGCGGCTCATCGACGTGAAGCTCGAGCGCCAGTTCGATCTCCCCGGCGCGGCCCTCCACACCCGCGCGGCGGCCGACTGGCTCGAAACGATCGACCCCGAGGCAATCGCCCGGGCGCAGCGCGCCCTCGCCGAGCGGCCCAGTGTCTCCCCTCTCCCTCCGGGAGAGGGGCTGGGGGTGAGGGCATCCGCCGACGGCATCCGCCAGAGCGCCGTCGAGCCGGACGCCGCCGCCGCGCTCCCGCCGCTGCGCCGCACCCGGTACGACATCTACCTCCGCGCCGGCCTGGTCGCCTACCTTTCCGAACGTCCCACCGAGGCGGTCGAGTGGTTCGAGCGTGCCAAGCCGTTCGAGCCGGAGCGGGGCTTCGTGGTTGTCCACGGCCACGTCCCCACCGGCATCGAGCGGCTCATCGAGGCGGCCAAGAGCGGCAAATCCCTCACCCCCGAAGAAGCGCGCCAGGGCGACGAAAAAGCCCGGCTCATCCTCATGCTGGCCGACGTGTACCACGAGGGCCGGCAGTGGGAGAAGTCGCTGGAACTGTGCACGGAGGTCATCGAAGGTGCGGGGCGACAAGCCGCGCGCGAGCAGAGGTCGTACGCGCATTATCGTCGGGGACGTAATTACTTTCTGTATCGATCGAATGAACGCAACCGACGTGACGACCGAGAGAGGGCACTCGGTGACTACGTGGCGTCGGTACGTATGGCGGGTAACGCGCCCTGGGCCGACCGCGCCATGTTCCTCGCCGCCAATCTGGTATGGAATCATCGGCGCGATGGGGACGGGGCCATTGCGATTTGGAAGCGTCTGATTGCCACGTATCCGAACAGTCGCGAAGCTCACCGGAGTGCCTATTATATCGCCGTAGTGTACCAGTGGACCAACCGGGAGCAAAACGCTTACAGGGCGTACGAGGCACTGATTGAACGGTTTCCCGGTTCACCCTTCGTGAAGCTTGCAAGATCTCGCTTGGCTGAAATGCAAACACCATAACTATGCTTAGTAACCCTACAACGAGGAGTCGAGCCATGTGGCCTCAAAGAGCAAACGTGTCGGTTGCGTTTCTGGTGGCGTTCACGACGTGCGTGGCACATACGGGCCGTGCCGAGACGATCTCCATCACGGCAGACGTAAAGGAGGACTCCAGCATTGCCGTAGGTTTCGGGCACCTCGGCGAAGAGGACCATGGCCCGTACGTCCTGAACATTACCCTCAGTGAAGCAGATGACGCCAAAGGCGAAATCGACTATTCCGAGTGCGAGGACGATTCCGGAGAGTACATCTGGCAGCCCGACGAAATCCATGGGACGGGAACGGCCCATACGTACACAGGGGAAGGGGCGCTGACGAACGTCAGCCACGCCGCATTCTTCAGCGGAACCTTTACCACCGAAGGCGAGGGGGACGGGGAGGGAGACAAGCCCGCATTCGACGTCGCCGTGAATGAAATCGATGTGGATGTCGACTCGTTGAATCAATTCCAGCCTGGACGGCTGCCAACGCATTGCGATGAGGAGGACGCCCGCGAGTTCCTTGGCGACAACCCTCCGTCCTCCACAGCGCCCGGCATGAGTATGTTTCGTGGAGAGGGGTGGGCGCCGATCGTGGTGGACGCGACGGTGAGAAAGCCGGCTACGTTCCAACTCGCCGCGTCGGGCGACACCGGCGCGTTCCAGTTCTCGCAAGACGGTTCGACGGTGCTGCCCGACGCGACGATCTTTGCGTCGGAAAACGTGGATTCCGATCTGTCGCGGACGGCGTTCATCCGCCCGCATCCCGACCACGCGGCGCTGGGCAACCAAGTAACGATCACGGGCACGATCACGCCCGACGACAACAGCAACGAAGCCGTCGATAAGGTGA
>SKJM01000484.1 GCA_007122045.1 Planctomycetales bacterium
AGATCCTGTTCGCGCTGCTGCTGCTGGTCGCGCTGTTCGACCCGTACTGGCGCGTCGTCCGCCCGCCGGAGGGCCAACAGATCGCGCTGTTGAAGGACGTCTCCTCGTCGATGGACGTGGAGGACTGCGCGACGGGCACCCGGGCCGCGCGTGCCCGGCGGATCGCGGCAGAAGTCCAAGATCGGCTCCGTGACGTGGCGGAGGTTCGTATCCTCCCCTTCGACGTCGATATCCACGGCCCCGCTGAGAACCCGGGCGACGCGGTGCGGGGCACGGATTTAGGCCGAACCATTGTGAGCGCTTCCCAGAGACCGGACCTGTCGGCGAGCAAGGCCGTGGTGATGGTGACCGACGGCGGCGACGAGGTGGTCGATTCCGAGCGCATGCCGCCTGCACCGCTCTACATTGCCGGCGTGGGGACGGATCCTTCGACCTGGAACGACGTGGCCGTGAGCCATGTCGCGGCGCCGGCGGAAGTCGAGTTGAATACCCCATTCAACGTCGCCGCAGACCTACTCGCCAGGAGCGCGCACGGCGACTTCTCGACCAGGCTGGCCGACGTCGAGGTTGCCCTCGAGAAGCGGGTCGGCGATGAGTTTCAGAGGGTGGACTCACGGACGGTGGATCTCACCGAACGGACGGCCCGCGTCGAGTTCGAGTTGCCGGCCATCGCCACGGCCGGGACCGAAGAGTACCGCTTCGCCGTGGAACCGGTCGAAGGCGAGATGAGTCCCTTGAACAACCAGCGCACGTTCCGGGTGAACGTGAGGGAGAAGAGCATCTACGTCCTCTTATATGGCCGGCGGCTGGATTGGAATTATGCCTTGCTCCGGCGGGCGTTGGAGGATGATCCGACGATCCGGATCACGGCGGTGTATTATAAGAACGACGATGTGCTCCGGGTCGAGGGGGCGCGGCAGGAGGGCGACGAGGTTCTCAGCCGCGGTTTCCCGACGGACGAGAAGGCTCTGGAGCTTTACAAATGCGTGATCCTCGGATCCTTCGCCGCGCAACACCTGCACGACGATGCCGGCGAGGCACTGAAGAAATATGTCGAGGAAGGTGGATCGGTCATTTTCATGGGCGGTCCTGAATCCTTCGGCCGAGGAGGATACGCCGCGAGTCCCGTCGCGCCGCTCATTCCGTGGCAAATCACCGGGAGCGAACGGGAGATCAGTGCCGGCCACTTTCCCGTCATGGTTCCCCCAGAGGGCGTAGAACATAGCCTGATGTCTGCGACGGCCGATATCCTTGGCGAGGTGACCTCGCCGGCGCTCGATTCCATCAATCACGTCGGCCGACTGCGAACCGGGGCCCTCAGCCTGCTGAGCGCGTCGTCGGGCGGTGAGACGGTCGACGTGGTCGCGCTGCAGTCGTACGGCGCGGGACAGACGCTGGGGCTGGCCACCGACACGCTCTGGAGGTGGGGCCGAATGCCGGGGAAGAAATCCCAGGCGTACGGTCAGTTCTGGAGAGATGCAACCCGTTACATGTGCGGCGACTTCGAGGGGAGCGCATTCTTGACGGTCAGGTGGAACCGCGACCAATATCGGCCGAGCGAGCAAGCCGTGGCCGACATACGCGTTGCGGGCCGGCATGCGGCCGGGCAGATTCGTCTGAAGGGGAGGTCTGAACACGGCGACAAGAATCAGGAACTGTTCATCGAGCCCGTCCCCGGCGCGGGAAACAGGTTCCAGACCAAGGTCTTCTTCCCCGCGCGGGGCGAGTACGTCGTCCACCTCAGCGCGATGGTGGGAGGCGAGCCGCTCGACCATTACGAGCGCATCCTTCACGTCGGCGCCCCGCCGAACGAGGGCGCGGAACTCGAAGTCGACCACGTGTTCCTCGAAAGGCTTGCCAGGCGCGGCGGGGGCTACTACCGACCCGAGGATCAAGTGGACGAACTCATCGAGCGGTTGAAAGCAATGGTGCTGGCAAGCGCCAGCCCGCACAATCTGCCTCTGGTGCGCAGGCCCGCTGTGTTTTACGACACGCTGCCACTTTTCATCCTCCTGGCCATGCTGGTCCTCGTGGGAGAATGGATCGTGCGCCGGCGCATGGGGATTCTGTAATCGGACCAAGGTGTCGATCATGAAAAACACAATACGAAACGACCGAGGGGCTCCCGCGGGGATGGCCTTGATCCTCATGGCGGCCGTGCTCTGCTGCTTTCCGGGCAGCGTGCTGGGGCAGGCCCCCAGGCGGGAGGCGTCCGTGGTCCTTTCCGACGGCACGGTGTTCCAGGGGACCGTCTTGCTGACGCCGGGAACCGATTTCCGCCTGTTGGCGCTCGATCGCGAGGAGGAATCGTATACCACCGCGGTCGGGACGACGTACCGAAAGGTCCGCAACTTCAACGTCGATGTGATCAGCGAAATCACGTTCCGGCCGCACAGGGAAAGCTACGAGCGGCATTTCACTTTTTCGGACCGAGTCACCGGCGGGGGGAAGACCTCCCGCGGAGAGCCCTACCCGGTCCGACGGCCGCTATGCACGGTGCGGTTCAACAGCGGTGAGATGATGACCGGCATCCTGAACAGCACCGTGCTCTACCTCCAGGAAAGGGATCCGGACACCGGCATGCTCGTGGGGAACAGGAAATTCCTTCTCC
>SKJM01000644.1 GCA_007122045.1 Planctomycetales bacterium
ACTTCAAAAGCATTGCCGACGTTACGGTCGATTTGTCGCCCGTCACCGTGCTGGTGGGCCGAAGCGGCACGGGCAAATCGAACTTCGTCCAGGCGGTGCAATTCCTGCGCGACGTGTTGGCTTCCCAGCAAACAGCCCAAGTGCAGCAGGCATGGGAGCGGTGCCGGCCGGCAACCAAACCGGATGGACCTACGCAATTCGACGTCCACTTCTCGATAGCGGGCGTGGACGAGAAGTTCCAGTACGAACTGTCCATCGCGAAGGAAGGTCCTCATCACGTGCCGCCGATCGAGGAGCGTTTGACTCTGGGCACCCGATGCCTCTTCCATCAAGCGATGAAGGACGACCGGAAACGAGGCACGCGCCATTGGCTTGTCGAGCCCGAAGTATTGCCTGTTCCTAAGGCTGGTCCCCTTGCGCTGGGGCGGATTCCCTCCGTACCGGAAGTGGTCATCGCGTTCACCGCGCTCACTTCGGGAATAGGCTGTTATTTGTTCTCCGACGAGGTTCTCTGCGGAGGCAAACAATCCCAAGCGGCCACGGGGCTCGATGACAGCGCGGCGAACTACCTTACTGCCCTGAAGGAAATCGTCACCGATCTGCACGACCTCAGTGTGCGGAAGAGCATGGTCGCCGCGCTGCAGCAAATCAACCCAACCGTCTCATCGGTCGAGTTGAACGACATCCGGCAGCCTAGCCACGTGGTGGTGGGGCACAAGTTCAACGGGAAGACCTTGCCTTTGCAGTTGTCGCAGGAATCGGCCGGTTTTCGGCGTTTTTACGCGCATTTGCTGGCCCTGTATCAGCGGCCGTCGAAGCAGACGCTCTTGTTTGAGCATCCCGAAGACGGCATTCATCCCGGCGCTCTCTCGCTCCTGGCGGAAGAGTTCAAAGCAGCGCCCGGAGAGGGAAGAGGACAGGTCATCCTGACCACCCACAGCCCGGACTTCTTGGACCATTTCGCCGCCGAGCAGGTCCGCGTGGTCGAACTCGACGGGCTGCAAACGCGGATCGGCCTCGTTTCCGATGAACAGCGAGAAGCGATCCGCGAGAAGCTGCTCGACCCCGGCGAGTTGCTTACCGTCGATCCTGCAAGGATTCAGTTGGAGGCGGCGGAAGCATGAAGCGGATCGTTCTGTTCGCGGAAGGGGAGGGGGAACAAGCCGCGCTGCCGAAGCTTGTCAAGCGGATACTGACGGAACAGGGCGTGTGGGAACGTCGCGACATCTTGTTGGACGAGAGTCCCTTCCACGTGGGGCACGTGGGCAACATCGTCAAGGACGATTGCAGCAAATGGAGGCGCTGGCTTGCCGCCAGCGCCAAACGCCGGGACCTGGGCGGCGTCCTGCTGGTTCTCGACGGCGATGCCAAGAGCATTCACGGCAAGGCGTTCTGCGCTGCTTCCGTGGCCGCTCGACTCGCCGATGAAGCAAAGGCCGCAGGCGCCGGAAGCACGTTCTCAGTGGCCGTGGTCTTCGCCCGGCAGGAGTACGAATCGTGGTTGATTCCGGCAGTTGTGGCGTTGGCGGGAAGTCGCCTGTCCGACGGGCGGCGAATATGGCCGGGTGCCGAACTGCCCGCCGAGAACCTGGAGGAAATGCGCGATGCAAAGGGCTGGATCAAGAAGGTCCTTGAAGGCGGCTATCGGCCCACTCGCGATCAGGCGGCGCTTACCGAGTTGGCCGATCTCCAGGCCATTCGCAACCGCAACCTCCGCTCGTTTCGGCGGCTGGAAGCCGCCTTGGCGGAACTGGTTTCGGCAATCCGGCAAGGCGTGCATGTTGCCACACCGATACGGCAGCGTTAGCATTTTCGGACTATCAAGTTCCCCGCGGTTGGCGGGTTGAACAGGCCGAGCATTAGGCCAACCAGTCTGTGCAAGTTGTGATTGACCCCATCGCCGTGCGTGAAATGTTCCCCTCCGGGCTTGCCCCGGGGGATCGATGACTGGCCGGCTACCCCAGCGCTGCGCATGAAATGTTCCCCTCCGGGCTTGCCCCGGGGGATCGATGACAGAAAAGGATGCCGTAGTACGGCTGGGAGGCGATTCCATATCGAGATCGGCACCGGCAAGATCGACTGGGACGACACGCTCCGCGGCCTTGCCGGCATCGGCTACCGGGGGTCGATGATCCCGGAGCCGAATCCCGATCGGGTCACGCCCGACGGCATTCGCCGCAGTGCCGCCTACCTGCGCCAACGAGTGCGGGAACTCGGCCTGAACGTGTGAGGGTGGCTGTGCCTACGCGAACACGCGCCACTCGGGGCCGCACTGCTCGATGAAACACAGCGAATAGCACCGCATGAAGACCAACAGCGGCAGCAGAATGACCGTGCCGATGTACGGCAGGGTCGCCAGGCAGCAGGTGAGGCAGGTCGCGGCGATCGCGATGACGCCGACCGCGATGGCCAGCGCGATTCGCATGAGGTAGAAGAGCAGGACCGGCCCGGGATACTCCCGCAACAGTTCGCGCCAGACGATGCCCCACGCCGCCAGGACTCGCGCATCGCGCAGGTACATGACGGGAACGACGAAGTCGTCGAGCAGCGCGGAGACGATCATGGTCGCCACAGCGATGCCGGCCACCGAGACAAGGCCGAGCATGAAC
>SKJM01000379.1 GCA_007122045.1 Planctomycetales bacterium
ATCGCCGAACGGATCGTCCACGTCGGCCGGGTCATCGTCGGGCAGCATGGGTGGAGCAGCCGGCTCGTCGAATGGATCGGCCGGTTCGTCGATAAGCGGATCGTCGGGTTGGACCGGCTCCTCGGCCGGCTCGAGCGGCGGCTCGACCGGACCCAACTCGAAAGGCTCCGCCTCGGGATCGCGGTCCACCGTGTCGATCTGCTCGCGGATGAACGCCTGATCCTGCTCGCGCAATTGCTCGTACCGCACGCGCTGGATCTCACGCTCCCGCGCGTGAGCCTTCATCCTCGCTTCAACGCGGTAGCTCTCCAGTCGCAGGCGCGCGTTGCCCTGAACCCGCTCCAGCGCCCGGAAAACGTTGTACGTCCCGCCCACGTCCTTTGCCTCCAGCTCGGCGCCTTGGGCGAAGTCGTCGGCAGCTTCTTCGGGCCGGCCCAACTGCTCCAACACCAGGCCGCGGAAGTAATAGCACCGCGGGTCCTCGGTGCCGGCCTCGATGGCGCCGGAGAGCAACTCGTGCGCTCGGAGGTAATCCTGCGCGAAGTACGCATGGACGCCGCTACCGTACATTTGCCCGAGCAAGGCGTCCTGGGCCGGCAGGGCGGGTGGGAGGACCGCACCGATCAAAAGGACCGATCCGACCAGTAATGCAATCGTTCGATTCATGACTCCAATCCTCTTCTGGACAAAGGCTTCCGAGGGCGGGAAACGACACCACCGCGGACGCGCACACTGCGGCCGGGTTCGTACATCATACTCCAACCCGCGGCCGAACACAATCAAGCTCGCCGGACGGGGGACGACCGGAAGCCGTTCCGCGCACTACCCTTATGGTAGTTGTGGGGCGGACGGATTTCAAGCAGTTGCCTCGAAAGCCGGGCCGGAATGGCCACCTCGAGCAAGAGGGTTCGACGAAGGCCTACCGAAATTTCCCGGAGAATACCCCGCGAGAGGGGGCAGCGCACGAAACAAGACTGCGGGCCCCCACAATTCCGTGCCTGGCATGGCCCCCAGAAGGCCCCGAGAAGCGAAAACCCGGTTGCCGAGACGCGGCGTGGACGCCACGCAGTCTTGAATCGCGTTGACACGATGGTCCGCTCCATCCAGTGGGCGAGGGCCAGCTTTCCCATCGCCGCGGAGCGAACTCGTGGCCGGGGCGGGAGTCTTCCCTATCTCCCGCTCCTAACGTATTCTTCGTATTCCAGTTACGCGCATCTTGACAGCCATGCCGACTGAACCGGCAAAGATGCCCAGAAACCCGCACCTTGGCGCGAATATACCGGTTGCGTAAGCCTGTCGGTCTGGAAACGGAACCGCAGGAATTGCCCCGGAGATGCCAGTTCCGCAAGATGCGGAGCGCACCCCGCGGATGTAGGGGCGTGATTTCCTTGACGCCTGGGGATGGTTCTGGCTATACTGAAAATAGCAACTTACGTCCTCCGGAACCTGAATGAGCATACCCATGATCGTTTGCACACGTTTCCTTCCCGTCCGGCTCGCCGTGGTGGTTGCGGCAAGTTGGTTGTGTGGGCCTTTGTTTGCACAAGAGGAGGCCCCGCCCGCCCCCCAGCGGCCGACCGAATCCGGCTATCGCCAGCTTGCCCCGGGTGTGATGAAGGTGGTCGAACCCGAACTGCTGGTGGAAGACACCTTCAGCCGTCACGACGTGGTGGAACTCCTGGCCGTCGATCCGGATTTCGACTGGGCCAAAGAGACCCCGTTCCGCCGGGACATTTGGGGGCTGGAGTTCCAGTTCAAAGTGGTGCGCATGCTCCACGTCGATATTCCCAACCCCGAGACCGACCGCATGCAGCGCAAACGGGTGTGGTATCTGGTCTACTCGGTGACCAACAACGAGAAGGTTTTGCACCCGGTCCGGCAGGAGGACGGCACTTGGAAGGTCGAGCGGGTGGCGCGGCCGTTGAAGTTCATTCCCCAGTTTCTCCTGGAGGTTCCGCGGTTCGAGAAGGCGTATCCCGCGCGCCTGATCCCCGTGGCCATGGGTCCGATTCGCAGGCGGGAGGACCCGAACCGGCGGTTCCTGAACACGGTCGAGATGAGCCAGCGGACGATTCAGCCCGGCGAGACCGTTTGGGGGGTGGCCACGTGGGTCGACATCGATCCGCGGACCAACTACTTCTCGATCTACGTGCGAGGGCTCACCAACGCCTATCGCTGGCGGGACGAGCCGGGGGCCTTCCAGGAGCGTAAGCTGTTGGGGTCAGGCCGCCGCCTTTCCCGAAAGACGCTGAAACTCAATTTCTGGCGGCCGGGCGACGAATTCATTATTCACGAAGGCCAAGTCCGGTTCGGCGCCCCGGGGGCCCTTGACTACGAGTGGGTGTGGCGGTAAAAAGAAGGATTCACATGCCTAAACGGCCCCACGTAAGGGGCGACTGCGATTGATAAGGAGAACGTCATGGCCCACAAGAAAGGTCAAGGCTCCAGCCGCAACGGCCGCGACAGCAACGCCCAGCGCCGCGGCGTGAAGCGGTTTGGCGGCCAGGAAGTCCGTGCCGGCAACATCCTGGTCCGGCAGTGCGGCACCAAGTTTCACCCCGGACGGGGGGTAGGCTGCGGCAACGATTACACGCTCTACGCCCTCATTGACGGCTACGTCAAGTTCGACCGCGGCGGCCGGCGCGTCAGCATCGTTGGCGCGGGCTGATCCTGCTCCATGTTTGTCGACCAGGTGGAGATCGACGTCGAGGGCGGCCGCGGCGGCGACGGCTGTGTCTCGTTCCGCCGCGAGAAGTACGTTCCACGCGGCGGCCCCGACGGCGGTGACGGCGGCGACGGCGGAAGCGTCATCCTCGTGGCCGAGGAGGGCGTCGACAGCCTCAGCCCCCTGGCCCATCGCAAGACGTGGCGCGCCCCGAGCGGACGGCACGGCGAGGGCTCCTGCCGACACGGGCGGGCAGGCGACGACGCGTGGATTCGCGTCCCCCCCGGAACGGTGGTCTATGACGTGCAGGGCGGGTACGTCATCAAAGACCTGGCCTCCCCGGGCGAGAAGGTGAACGTGGCCCGCGGCGGCAAGGGCGGCAAGGGCAACACCCGCTTCAAGACGTCCACGCACCGCGCCCCGCGCGAATCGACGCCGGGCGACCCCGGCGAAGCCCGCCGAATACGCCTGGAACTGAAGGTCATTGCCGACGTGGGGCTGGTGGGCAAGCCGAACGCCGGCAAGAGCACGCTGCTCAGCCGCGTCAGCCGCGCCCGGCCCGAAATCGCCGGCTATCCGTTCACCACCAAGCGGCCGAACCTCGGGCGGGTGCAAATCGACGCCGACCGGTCGTTCATTCTGGCCGATATTCCCGGCCTGATCGAGGGCGCGCACGCCGGGGCGGGGCTGGGGCACGAGTTCTTGCGGCACATCGAGCGGGCGGGTATCCTGGTTCACCTGGTCGAGCCGCAGCCGCTCGACGGCACCCGGCCGGCGGACAACTACCGCGCCATCCGCGAGGAACTCCTCCGCTACAACCCGGCCCTGGGCGACCGGCCCGAGATCGTCGCCGTCAGCAAGGCCGACCTTCCCGAGGCCCAGGCGGTGCGCGACGAACTTGCCGGCGAACTCGGCCGCGAGGTTCACCTCATTTCGGCCGTCACGGGAGAAGGGCTCAACACACTGCTGGGCGCCGTCGCCGAGGCCCTCGGGCGGGACGCGGAGGAGGCGTGGGGGTGACGCGACGTTTCGCCGAACTTACGGCTACTCCAACAGCAACGACGCATAGCTTTGGATGCAGAAGCTGAACTCGGCGAGTTTTCCGTTGGATGCCGTCCCAAGTGCCCTGATGCGACGCTCGATTTCCTCCCGGCTCAGTTGCTCGTCGGGCGGGAAAAACGCCGTGATTGCACCTCTTCGCCAACCCTGAAGCGTGGTATGGTCCAGCTTCAATAGGTTGATCGTCTTCGCCGCATCCGCGTCGGTGCCGCTGATGCCGCCATTATCGTCGAACCGGAACCGTGCTGACGGTTGCATCCTGTTCTTCCGCCTCCATGAGGACCTGGAGAATCCAATTGGAATCCATCCCGTAGGACTGGGCCGGTGTCTCGCTGTCGCCGGTTGCGCGCAACAGGCAGACCTCGTCCGGCTGCAATTCGCCGATGACCTGGGGTGAATGGGTGGTGGCGACGAACTGAACTTCCGGGAAGATGCGTTTCAGATCAGCGACAACTCGCCGCTGCCACTTCGGATGCAGGTGGACGTCCAGTTCATCGATCAGGACCACGCCGGGCGTTTGCGCCAGCACGCGAGACAGGGGAGTATCGTTTGCTGTCCGTTCGTTGGGGGGCACAAGAAAGTTGTTCTGGGTCACCATTTTGATCGCAATATCGGCGACCATAGCGAGGAGGGTACGTTCTCCGGCGCTCAGGTTCGCAAAGGGCTGGGCATTCCCGCCCACCGAAAGGACAATTTGTTCGAGGTCGCCATCGTAGTAAAGCCCGTCGGCGCCGGGGACGGCCGCAAGCACAGCGTTGTGAACGACGTGGAATCCCGGGCGGTAGCGGCCCTCACGGTTTCCCCGCTCAATCGCTTCCGTCCGAAACCAAGCGTTCAGGTCGGTCAGTCGGATCCGGTCGTTCAAGCAATCGTAGAATGCATCCCAGCGCTTGGCCGGTCCATTGGAGCGCGCCTTGACCTGCTGCCTTTGATTGTGTGGCAACCAGGTGCGGCCAGCCCCATAATACGCAATGACCGGGAGAAGAACTCGCTCATGGTTGTAGATGCGTTCATACGCCGACCGGATCAGGTCCAGCGCCTGCCGCGAGTGGCGATTACTCACTTTTTTCGCGCCCTCCCCGAGCACCTGCCCCCATGAGATCCCGTCGCATTCCAGGATCTTTCCGGTCGCATAAACCGACAGTTCGCCCGGTGCCTGCTGCAAGAGCGTCCGATCCCCCTCCATGATTGCCGTCAGACGCTTCTTGTCGGAAGTGAGACGCCGGCGGCTGCTGGCCAGCGATGAATCGGGAACATTCTCCAGCCAAACACCCAACGCAACGGCAAGCGCGTCGAGAACACTGGTCTTGCCGACACGGTTTTCGCCCACCAACACGTGGAACGACCCTCCGTTGCCGCTACGATTGGCCGCGCGGGGAAATTCGAAGGCGGCCTGGGCGAACCTCTTGAAATTGCGAAGCTCCAATCGGTCAATTCTCATAGCCCCTCCATTTGGGTCAGGCCGTAATGCCCTTGGTCAGCGTCATGAACGCTGTTTCCAGGTTGATCTCGTCTTCCCGGAAAAGTTGCAAGCGGTAGCCGGCGGCGATCAGCAGGGTGGGCAGCTCGGTGTAATCGGTCACGTGCTCGGCCAGGGTCACGTTGATGGTCTCCTCGCGGACGTCGACCATCTCGACCAGGGGGCTGGCTTCGAGCAGCCGGGCGGCCTCGCCGGTCCCCCCGGCCACCCGCACGTTCAACAGCGTGCGGTCGCGCACCCGCCGCATCACCTCCGACACTTCGGCGCTGAGCAGCAGTTCGCCCCGCTCGATAATGCCGACCTTGTTGCAGATGTCGGCCAGTTCGGGCAGGATGTGGCTGGACACCATGATGGTCTTGCCCAAGCTGCGCAACTGCTTCAGCAGCCCGCGAATTTCGATCCGCGCCCGGGGGTCCAACCCGCTGGCCGGCTCGTCGAGGATGAGCACCTGGGGGTCGTGCAGCAGGACGCGGGCGAGGCCCAGCCGCTGGGTCATGCCGCGGGAGAGGCTGGTGACGAAGGCGTCGCGCTTGTAGCCCAGTTCGACCAGGTCGAGCACTTCCTCGCACACCTTCCGCCGCTTTCGGCCGCGGATGCGGTACGCGGCGGCGAAGAATTCGAGGTACTCGATCACCTTCATGTCGTCGTACACGCCGAAGAAGTCGGGCATGAAGCCGATCAGCCGGCGGATTTCCTTCGGGTGCGTGTAGATGGAATGCCCGCACACGTACGCCTCGCCCCAGGTGGGCTGCAGCAGCGTGGCGAGGATGCGCATGGTGGTGGTCTTGCCGGAACCGTTGGGCCCGATGTACCCGAACAGGTCGCCCTCCTCCAGCTCGAGGGTGAGGTTGTGCAGGGCGTGCAGTTCGCCGTAGGCTTTCGTCAGGTCTTGCGTTCGAATCATGTCGGGGGGAAAGGTTCCGGTCAGGGGCCGGCGCTGCCGCCGTTGCCTTCCACGGGAAGCACGAACCGGTAGATGCTCGTGGTGCGATCGTCGGGGCCGGCGATCGGCTCGCCGCCGCGCAGGATCTCAGCGGCGGGGCGGGCCCGGCCGTCGTGTTCGATGCGGCCGACCAGGATGGCCCGATCGGCCTTCAGCAGGCTGCTGAAGTCGATGAACGGCTGGTAGGCATTCGACAGGTCGGTGTACCGCGAGCCGCCGGCGGCTTCGTGGAACAGCATGATGTTGAGGATATAGTCGGGATCGACGCTGGCGCGGTCGTAGGGTGTGATGCGCTGGCGCAGCGTTTTTTCCTCCTGCACGTACCTCCGCCCGGTGAGCACGGTCCTCAACTCGCTGCGCGGCGCATGGGCGGTCAGCAGGAAGGTTTCGCCCGGGGCCAATTCGCCCAGCCGGTAGGCCCAGCCGCGGTACGCGAGCAGGCAGTCGGTCAGCGCCACGTCGAGCAGGTTCCGGATGGTACCCGCCGGCGCGTCGTCGACCTCGGCCAGGTCGGCGGCCAGGGTTTCCGGGGCGGCGGCCTGCCATCGGGCGGTGAAACTCTTCGTCGACCAGGCCTGGATCGGCACGTCGCGCATGGCGCTGAGACCGGGCGTGAAGGAGTAGGCATCGGTCCAAAGCAGCGGGCCCTGCGCCCGCGGGTTCATGCCTCCCAGCGCCCGGCCGGGCAGGCCCAACCAGCCCATGAGGCTTTCGGGACCGCGGCCTTCGGTCGCGGCCGCCCCGCCCAGGTCGAACGGCGGTCGCGGGGCCAGGGCCAGGTCGAAGGCGTCTACCCGCGGGCTGAACAGGTTGAACCACGCCGTGCCGCGCACCCGCCCGGTGGCCACGTCCACGTCGACCACTTCGGCCTGGTTCATCCGAAGCTCGTCGCCCTTCAGCCAATGGGCCGCGGCGTACGCCGCCAGGCTGACGGCCACGACCGCGGCGGGGAACGTGATCCAGGTCAGTTCCATGCGCCGCAGGACACGCTTCAGGAGGAAATAGTCGCCGGGGCCGATCATCGCGATGTACACCACAATGGCCGCGGCCACCAAGCCGAACGGCACCACGCGCACGCCCTCGAACTGGTCGAGCGCCCCGCGAAGCTGCCCGCTGAGGTCGTCGTATCCGTAACGCATGACCGCGAAGTCCTGCTCCTGGTCGTCGCGCCGGGTCGCCGGCAGGTCGAGCAGCTTCGCCAACAAGCGGGGGCGGTCCTTCCACCGGCTCAGCGGCGGCTGATCGAGGTCGGCGGCGACGAAAAGGACCTGCCCGAAACCCCGCGCCGTGCGCACCACCAGCGGCAGGTCGGCCTCGCGGGCCTCGACCACTCCGCGCACCTCCACGAGGCGAGGTACCCGCAGCGGTTCGGGCCGTTGCGGGTCGGCCGCGGGCGCCGTCCCGCCGGCATAAGTCTCCAGCGCCGCCAGGCGCCGCAAGGAAACCATCTCGGCCAGCGTGCCGGGGGCAAAGCGGGCGAGCGGGGCGCCCGGGGCCAGCATCTCCTCGCCCGAGCGGCCCACGCAGAACACCAGCCGGCCTCCCAGCCGCACCCAGCGATCGAGCGCTTCGACTCGATCGTCGGTCGGGGTGAGATCGTCCCAAAGACCGGGGCGGCTGGTCGAAAGCACCACAGCCTCGACCCCTTCGTACCCGTACCAACGGTCGGGCAACTGGCCGCAGTCGGGCAGGTGGGCGGTCACGTCTTCGCGTGCTGACTCGCCACGGCGCAACGCAACCGAGTGGTCAACCTCCGCCTCCCCGACCGACACGATCAGCGGCTGCAAGGCGGGCATCGCCGGCAGAAACCGCACCGCGCCGGCCTCGGCGCCCGCTTCGAACTCGCGTCGGGCGGCCACGCGCCCCTCGACCACAAACTCGGCCGTCAGCGTGCTGTGGATCCGCCCGAAGCGGACGTAAAGCCGTTGGGTGGCTGTGCGGCCGGGCAGTACGACGCACGGCTCGTCGGGCGGGGTGACCACGCGGCTGGGTACGCCGTCGCCGTCGGCCACCGTCAGGCGGACCTGCCCCGCCTGCCGCTGGGCCCCGCCCCGCAGCGTCACCTCGACCGGGGTCCACACGCCGGCCTTGTAGCGGTCGGCGAACCCGACGCGGAGGCCAACGAACTCCGTGCGGGCGGTGTCTGTGGTTTTTGCGTCTGCGGGGTTGCTTCCGGAGAGTGCTTGTCCTCCCGCCACAGAGGGGCTTCCCCCTGGTTCAGATGCGCGCGCCGCGACGGCCGACAGCATGAGCATCAATAGGCAACCAAGGACGCGCGTCATGGTTTCCCCGCATCGGGACACTCGCAGGCGAACCGGCGGCAACCGGGGCAGCCCGCCCCGTACTTCGCGGCCACGGCCGCGTTGAGGTCGACGCCCGCCACGTTTGCAATCGTGACCAGCCAGGCCAGCACGTCGGCAAACTCCTCGGCCTGCTGCTCGGGCGTGCCGTCGCGCAGGGCCGACGCCAACTCGCCCACCTCCTCGATCAGCCACATGAAGGTGCCGTCGATGCCTCGAGCGACGTCTTTCTCCATATACATGCGGCGGATGAGCGCCTGGAAATCGGCCAGCGTAATCGGCGGGTGGGCCGGCGACTCGGATGCCGGTTCCGGCCGGTTCGGCATTGTCGATGGAGGAGTATCTGGCAAAGCGGTCTTTCTGCAATCTGCTGCGGTCCGGGGCCGCGAGGGAACCGGCCCACCGTCGTCGGAAACGGGAACGATTTCCCGCGCCGGGGAGGAAAGTCGAACAGACGGCCATTCCCCCCTTTTGCGGCATCAATGGACCAGAGCAGGGCACGACGGGCACTGCTGCCGAGACGGCCTGATGGGGGGTTCTGCCCCAAGCGAGTCCGTCGCCTCTTGCTCCGCCCCAATGCCGGCGCTTTGAACCCTGGTACGAATAGCCGGGGGAAACGGTTCATTCACCACCTATTCAATATACAACACGGGAGCACCCTTCGGCAACCACCCGAGTGGTTCGTGGCGGTGCCGAGTGGCGAGCGACGCAATTCGTTCCGCTGGCTTTGATCGGTGAAGGGACAGAAGGGACGGAAAGGCCCAAAAGAGGGGGCTGGAGCCGGGTGGGAGCTGCGGTAACGTGGATGCTCATTGGGAGGGCTGGTATAATTTCCGAAGGAGGTGTTGTCATGCCGACATACGAAACATTGCTTGCAGACGCCACGCAACTGCCGCTGGCGGATCGGATCCGGTTAATCGACGAGATCTGGGACACGTTCCCCGACGACTCCCTGCCGCCGTTAAGTGATGAGTGGGTTGCGGAGATTGAGCGACGCTCGGCCGAGTACGATGCGGGTTCGGCCGAAACCGTCTCGTGGGAGCGGGTGAAGGCCGATGCGCTGCGCCGGATAGGAATGGCCGTGCCGGATGCCTCCCATTGACTACCTTCCCGGCGCACGCCGCGATTTTGACGAATCGTTTGACTGGTATGCCCAAAGAAGCACGCACGTTGCGGTGCGCTTTGCGGCGGCGGTGGAGGCGGCCCTGGACAGGGTTGCCGCTAGTCCAACCCAATTCGCAAGCCCCGACGGTACTCATCGAGAGTGCCCGGTGAAGAAGTTCCCCTTTCGCATCGTCTACCGGCACGTCGAGAATCGGGTGCTGGTCGTCGCGATTGCCCATGCAAAACGACGGCCTGGGTATTGGCGTGATCGAAACGCATCCGCGTCCGAACCGTCGGATGGATCGGGTACATAAAATGCGCGGCCCCCTCACCCCAGCAACCACCCGACCACCTCCACCAGCCCGTCATGCTCCTGCGCGGGAGCGATGCGGGCGGCGGCGGCTTTGACGCTGGGCAGCGCGTTGCCCATGGCTACCCCGAGCCCCGCCGCGCGGATCATCGGAATGTCGTTCACGTCGTCGCCGACGGCGCAGATGTCGCTGTCGGCTATCTGCCATTGGCGGGC
>SKJM01000525.1 GCA_007122045.1 Planctomycetales bacterium
CCCGCGGCGCCACCCTGCCCACCGACGGCCCGATCGGCGAGTTGCTTCACTACCTCGACGGGCTGCGCGGCGATGATGCCGCCCTGGTCGACCTGGCCGGCGAGCTGGCCGACCTGCGCCGCAAGCTGCCCGACGAATTGATGCGCGGCGACGACGCCCTCGCGCTCGACGATCCCGGCAGCCTGCGGGGGCTCCTGGACGAAATTCAACCACTGCTGCTGGGCCGGCTCATGGAGGAATCGGAAACGTGAGACTCCTTCGATTGGACCTGCTGGCCTTCGGGCCGTTCACCGGCGTATCGCTCGCCTTCGACCAGGGGCGTCCGGGGCTGCACATTGTGTACGGGCCGAACGAGGCCGGGAAAACCTCGTCGTTGCGGGCCCTGCGGCAGTGGCTGTACGGCATCCCCCACAACAGCCCCGACAACTTCCTCCACGCGAACCCGAACCTCCGCATCGGCGGCGTGCTGGAAAGCGCCGACGGCGGCCGGCTCGAGTTCATCCGCCGCAAGGGGCGCAGCAAGACGTTGCGGGCGGCCGACGACGCCGAGGTGATGGACGAGTCGAGGCTGGAGGCGCTGCTGGGCGGCATGGACGAGGCGACCTTCCGCCGACGGTTCGGTATCGACTACGAAGAGCTGCGGAGCGGCGGCGAGGCCGTCGTGCGCGGCGGCGGCGACCTGGGCGACATCCTCTTCGCGGCCGGCGCCGGCGTGGCCGACCTGGGCCGGGTGCGCGAAGGGCTCGACGCCGACGCCGAGAAGCTGTTCAAGCCGCGCGGCTCGGTGCAGCAGATCAACAAGGCCATTTCCGAACTCGATGCCGCGCGCCGCACCATCAAAGACGCCCTGCTGCCCACCACCGAATGGGTGAAACATGACAAGGCGCTGCGTGACGCCCAAAAACGCCGGAAAGACATCGAGGCGCAGTTGGCCGACAAGCGGGCGGCGGAAAGCCGCCTGCGGCGGCTCGAGGAGGCCTTGCCCCTGATCGGCCGCCGCAAGGGACTGGCCGAAGCCCTGGCCGAACTGGCCGGCGTCCCCCTCCTGCCGCCCGACTTCCCCAGCCGGCGCAGCGCCGCCGTGGCCGAGCATCGCGGCCGGCGGCAGGCAGAACGGGAGGCGGCCAACGCGGTGGAGCGGCTCACCGAGCAGATGGCCCGGGTGACGGTGCCCACCGAGCTGCTGGCCCATCGCACGGCGATCGGCCAGTTGCACACCGCCTTGGGCAGTCACGTGAAGGCCGCCCGCGACCGGCCGGTGCTGGCCGCGCAGTTGTCCGACGCCCAGCGGCGGGTGCTCGAGATTCTGGAGGAACTGGGGCGCGAGCCGCGGCTGGAGCAGGCCGAGCAGTTGCACCTCAGCCGAACGCAACGGCAGCGCATCCAGGCGCTGGCCGGCGAATGGAAGGCGCGGCAAGAGAGGCACGTGGCGGCCGCCCGGGCGGTGACGAAGCTCCAGGAGGCGATTCGCCGGAACGAGGCCGAGCTGGAGGCCATTCCCCCCGCCCGGGACGCCGGCGGGTTGAGGCAGGCGATCCGCCTCGCCCGCAAACACGGCGACGTGGACGAGCAGCTCGCCCGGGCGCGCGCTGAGCTACGCCGCATGGAGGAGCGGGCCGAGATCGACCTCGGGAAGCTGCGCCTGTGGAGCGGCACGCTGGAGGAAGTCGAGCGGCTGGCGGTCCCGGCGGCCGAAACCGTCGACCGCTTCGAGAACCACCTGGCCGACGCCTCGGCGGAAGTCGAGCGAATCGAGCAGCGCCTCGACGAGGCGGCGCGAAACGCCGCGAAGCTCGATCAGGACCTCGAACGATTGCGCCTGGAACACGATGTACCGACCGAAGACGACCTGCTCGAAGCCCGCCGGCGGCGCGACGAGGCCTGGCATCAGGTGCGGCGGGCCTGGCAGGAGGGTCGGCCCGCCGGCCAGCTTGGCAACGGCGACCTCGCGCAGGCGTTCGAAGCCGGCATGGCCGAGGCCGACACCCTGGCCGACCGCCTGCGCCGCGAGGCCGACCGCGTGGCGCAGAAGGCGAAGCTCACCGCCGACCGGCACGACGTGGACCAGCAGTTGGGCGAGTTCCGCGACGCCCTCGACCGGGCCGGGCAGGCGCGGGACCGCCTGCAAGGGCAATGGTGCGGCGAGTGGGCCGCGCTGGGCATCGAACCGCTCTCGCCCCGGGAAATGCGTTCCTGGCGGAACCAGCAGCAGGCGCTGGCCGGTTTGGCCGAAGACATCCGCACCCGCCGCGCGGCCGCCGGCGAGCTTGCCGAACGCATCCGTTCGCTTCGCGACGAACTCCGCCAGCGCCTCGAACCGCTCGAACGGCCGCTGCCGGACGAGGACGACACGTTGGGCAGGGCCCTCGAATACGGCGAGGCGGTGGCCGAGGAAATTGAATCGGCCAGCCAGCGGCGGGGACAGCACGAGAAGGAGCTGCAAAAGCTGCGCGGCGATTTGCGCGAAGCGACCGCCGACGTCGAACGCGCCGGCGACGACCTGGAACAGTGGCAGAACGATTGGGCCGTGGCCGTCGCCGCCTTGGGACTGCACCGCGATGCCGAGCCCTCCGAGGCCAACGCCGTCCTCGACGCGGTCGAGGAGATGCTCCGCCTGCGCAAGGAAGCGGACGGGCTGCGGAGCCGCATCGAGGGGATCGACCACGATGCCGGCGCGTTCCAACAGTCGGTCCGGCAACTGGTCGGCCACGTGGCCGGCGACCTGGCCGAGCTGCCCGCCGAGCGGGCCGTGGCCGACCTGTACGACCGTGTCGACGCCGCCGGCAAGGCGCAGACCAAGCTGGACGGCTGGAAAGAGCAGCGGGAGGCCGAAGAAGCCAAACGAGATAAGGCCCGTTCGAAGGCGGAACAACTCCAGCGCGAAATCGAAGCCATGTGCCGCGAGGCCGGCTGCCACTCGGCCGACGAACTGCCCGCCGCCGAGCAACGCTCCGCCAAACGGCGGGAAATCGAGTCGGAGTGGAACCGCGTGGTCGAGCGGCTGACCGAACTGGCCGCCGGCGGGCCGCTCGACGAGTTCATCGCCGAAGCCGAACGGTTCGATCCCGACCGGCTGCGGGCCGACCTGCAAGCGCGGGCCGGCGAAATCGACCAGCTCGAAGCCGAGCAGAAGACCGTCGCCGAGGAAATCGGCAGCCATCGCAACGAGCTGCAGCGGATGGACGGCAGCGGCCGGGCGGCCGAGGCCCAGGAGCAGGCCGAATACCTGCTCGCCGGCATCCGGGCCGACGCCGAGCAGTACGCCCGCCTCCGCCTGGCTGCCGCCGTGCTGCACCGCGCCATCGAGCGCTTCCGCGACGCCAGCCAGGGACCGGTGCTCGACCGCGCGAGCGACTGGTTCGCCGCGCTGACGCTCGGCTCCTTCTCCGGCCTGCGGGCCGACTACGACGACAAGGGCGGCGCGGTGCTGATGGGCATTCGCGCCGGCACCGGGCAGCCGGTGGGCGTGGAGGGCATGAGCGGCGGCACCTGCGACCAGTTGTACCTCGCCCTGCGGCTGACGCTGCTGGAAACCTACCTGCACGCACACGAGCCGCTGCCGTTCATCGTCGACGACATCCTCATCATGTTCGACGACGACCGCGCCGTGGCCGCGCTGAAGGCCCTGGCCCAATTGTCGCAGCGCACGCAGGTCATCTTCTTCACGCACCACGAGCACCTGCTGGAGCTGGCGCGCAGCAATGTCGACCACGGCGAGCTGTGCATCCACTCGTTGGGCGGCACGGGCGGCTCCTTGGAGCAGGCCGACGGCTGATGCGGCGCAGGAGGACACATGCACCGGCACCTGTCACCAGCGCGGATCAATCATGACGAGGTAGGCTTCCGGCACGCGGGTTCCGATGGCCGAAGCCATGTTGCATCATGGCAATCACGTCCGAAAGACGGCTGCCTCGGCTATACGGCCCTCGAAGTTGGCGAACCGGTCGCAGCGGCCGCCCACGAACACGTCGTGGCAGCCGTCCGGTCGCGTAACCGAGATCTTCCCGGCGAAGATTGGCTCGGCGCCTTCGTTGAGGTACGCGGCCACCTCTTCGCCGCGGCGCACCACGCGCACGTGATTCCACGTCTTGGGCGCGAGGACCGGCCCCCCGAAGAGTATCTCGTTCGCCTCGTTGCCGTTGAAGAAGAAGAGCCGTCCGGCGTTCCCGTTCGGGGCGGCCGTACCCAGGATTCCCCAGTGGTCGCCGGGGCAGGCCGCGTGGCCGTCGGGACCCCGGGAGAACAAGTAGCCGGTGACCGGCCGCGCGTCGTTGGGCAGCCCGTTCCAAAAGAACATTTCCACCGTGTACTCGCTGCCCGGGTCGAGCTGCGCCTTCATGCGGCCACCGGCGAACTGCACCGCCCGCGGCTTCTCGCCCTCGGCGCGCAGGTCGTCGCGCGGCGGGCCGTCGAGGTAAAAAGCGTAGCCGGTCTCGTAGGCGCCGTGGCGGCCGTTGTCCGAACTGTCGAACGCCCGCTGCCCTTCGATTTCGCCCAGCCGCCAGTAGGCGAGCGGTTTCCCGGCCATCACCCGCCGCGCGAACGGCCCTTGCGAAAGCACGATCGAGCGCCGCTGCCGGCCGGTCATCTCTTCGAACATCTCCAGCAGCGCGTCGACCATCCTCGTTTCGGTGTCGTCCTGGTTCGACGTGTGGCGGGCGGGCCAGGCGTTGTAACCGCCCAGCGGGCGCAGCTCGGGCGGCGGGATGTACCCCAGGAATCCGTTCGCCAACTCGATGTTGAACATGTCGGGCAGCGGGCACTGTAGCTTGAGCTTCAGCCCGGTAATGCCGTACGCCTCGACCGGCATGGCGGCGATGCCCAAGTTGCCGATGCGGAGGACTTGCAGCTTCCGCTCCACCTGGTCCAGGTCCTTGAGGAGGACGATCTCGCGCGCGTACACCTCGGCCTGCGAACGCGGGGCGCGGCCGGCCATCTCGGCGTGAAGTTTCCCGGCCCACGCCTGCACGTGTTCGTCCGGTTGCTGATACCCGACCTTCACCCGCCGATGCGCGACCGCCAGCGGCGCCGACTCGTGGAACTCGATGCGCCCGTAGGCCCGCAACGCCGCCTCGGCCACCTCGGCGGCGTACTGCGCGCGCGAGACGGCCCTTGGCGGATTCTCGTAATCGCGCCACTGCAAGTCGCCGCTGGTGCCGTGCGACATCATGGCCACGAACGAGGGGTCGCCCTCGGCCAGCCGGTCGGCCACAATACGCGCGAAATCACCGAAGTAGTCGGCCGAAATGGGGTTCGCCCCGAAATAGTGCATCGAGTAGTTGGCCAGCAGGGCCATCGGCTTGCCGCCGGCCGTCTGCACGGCCAGCACCGACACCTCGGGGTCGACCGGGCCGCACGGGCCGATGTAATCGGGGTTCTGGTGGCCCGGGTGCATCATCGCCCGAACCGTTCGCCGGCCCATCGGATCGGCGCCGATGCGGTCCGGGCGCCGGATGAAAACGCGGCAGAAGATGCCTGCCGGATGGTCCTCGCCGGCCCAACCGATCCTGGCCGGCCGGAGGTTCGCGGCGGCCGCCTCGATGCACTCGATCAGCTTGCCGGGCAGGAACTCGGTATACGCGGGGTCGGGGTCCGTGCCCAGTGCCCCGATCACCGATGCGCCCGCGTGCGTGTGGGTGGCCGAAATCATCATGTGCTCCGGCGGAATACCCGTCGCCTTTGCCGCCGCTTCCTTGACACGATCGTCCATCGTGTCGGGAATGGCCAGGGCATCGACCACCATCAGCACCAGTCGGGTGGTGCCGTCGTCGAGCACCAGGCACCGGGCCAGCAGCGGGTCGTTCACCGTCGAGGTCGAACGGCTGAGGAAACCGCCGGGCACCAGCACGGGAAACGTTTCAGGCGTGATGCCGACGCACGCGGTGCCGGCCCGCAGCCCACCGCCGTTCGACTCGGCGGCCCGGGCAACGGCAGCCGGCAGGGTGCCGCTGAGGCATCCGAGGCCGGCCGCCGAGGTGTGGAGCAAGAACTTGCGGCGATCAGGCAAACGTTTCATGGCGACACTCCTCGCAAAGAGCCAATCGGTTACGCACGGGATAGCCCACCGTGGGATAGGCCCCAGCCTGTGATGCCCGATGTTAAGTTCAGCCGACAGGCTGGGGCCCGTCCCACGGCGACATGCTGGAAGCCTAGTCCACGTAGTATAGCGCGACAACCGGGACGGGGCAACTTCCGCTATTGAAAAGTGTAAAAGATTTGCAAGATTCTATAATTGACAACCATTCCGGAAGCATGCACAATGAAGTCTGGGGTGGCGTAGGGCTACGCTTCCCTTATGGGAAACCGGTAACGGTTGACGGGCCGGCCGGGCACTTGTCCATCCTCTTGGGTACCGACGCAGTTCTCCGCGAAACACGATGCCCAAAGGATGGACCCGTCCCCTTGCCGGCCGAATCCGCAATCTCAGGAGGACATCATGCGCCGTATTGCCCCGTTCACCGCCGCGCCATGCAGTGCCTATTCCCGCCGAACATTCTTGAGGATCGCCACGGGAACCGCCGCGGCGCTGGCCGCTCCGGTGGTCGTTCCCGCCGCGGCCAGGGGCGCCGAGGGCAAGGCGGCGCCGAGCGAGCGCATCGGCATCGGCATGATCGGCCTCGGGCGCGAGGCGATCCACAAGAACCTGCCGGTGTTCCTGCGCCATCCGCTCAGCCAGGTGGCGGCCCTGTGCGACGTCGACCGCTGGCGGCTCGAGCAACAGCGGCAACGCGAGGAACTGAAGGGGTGCTTCGGCACGACCGACTTCCGCGAGCTGCTCGCCCGCCCGGAGGTCGACGGCGTGATGATCACCACGCCCGATCATTGGCACGTGCCCAACGCCCTGGCGGCCATTCGCGCGGGCAAGGACGTGTGCTGCGAGAAGCCCATCGGGCTGTGCATCGAGCACGGGCGCATCCTGGCCGACGCCGCGGCGAAGGCCGGCTGCGTGTTCCGCACCGACAGCGAGTTCCGGTCCATCCCCCTGTGGTTCCGGGCGGTGAGCCTGGTGCGCACGGGCAAGATCGGGCAAATCCGCACGATTCGCATGGCCGTGCCGCTGTGGAACCGGCCCCTGCCCATGCAGCCCGAAATGCCCGTCCCCGAGGAACTCGACTACGACCTGTGGCTGGGCCCGGCCGCGGCGGCGCCGTACACGGTGGAGCGTGTGCATCCGCGCCACGGCTACGGCCGCCCGGGCTGGTACGCCAACCGGGCGTACTGCGACGGTGTGATTTCCAACTGGGGCTACCACCCGGCCGACATCGCCCAGTGGGGCAACGACACCGAGCGGACCGGCCCGGTGGAAATCGAGGGGCGCGGCGACTTCCCGCCCGCCGACGGCCTGTGGAACGTTATGCTGGGCTTCGATGTCCGCTATCGCTACGCCAACGGGGTGGAGTTGTTCTACACGGCGCTGCGCGACACTTCGAAGGGCCAGTCGTACGTTCGGTTCGAGGGGACCGAAGGCTGGGTGTGCGTCTGGTATGCGCCCGACCGGCTGGAGGCCGAGCCGGCGTCGATCCTTCAGGCGGACGTCAGCCCCGACGACTTCCCCTTCGTCCGCAAGAACGAGAAGCACGATTTCCTCGACTGCATCAAGAGCCGTTCCCGCACGCTCCAAGACGCCGAGGTGGGCCACCGCTCCAGCAGCATCGGGCAGCTCGGGTACATCGCCTGCCAGGTGGGCCGGCAACTCACTTGGGACCCGGCGGCCGAACGTTTCCCCGGCGACGACGAGGCCAACGGCCTGCTGCGGTTGGCCCCCGGCCGGGCGCCGTGGAGGGTCGGCTAACCAGCCGTGTTCTCCCCCGCCACCACCCGGGCTTGTCCCGGTGGAGCGATGTTTGGCAACTACAAGCAAGGAGCCCCCCCATGACCGAAAGAACCTGCTCGTCTTGGCTCTGGATGCTTCCCGTCATCGCCGCCTTGGCTCCATGCGCCGCCGCGGCCGATACCGCAACCGGCGCCCGCCCGAACATCGTGCTGATTATGGCCGATGACATGGGCTTTTCCGACATCGGCTGTTACGGCGGCGAAATCCGCACCCCTAACCTCGATCGGCTGGCGGCCGGCGGGCTGCGGTTCTCGCAGTTCTACAACGTCGCCGTCTGCGGCCCGACGCGGGCGTCGCTGATGACCGGCCTGTACAACCACCAGGTGGGCGTGCTGGGGTGGACCGGAAAGCTCAACCACCGCTGCGCCACGATCGTCGAACTGCTCCATCAGGCGGGCTATGCGACCGGTGCCTTCGACCGGCTCGACATGGTTACGGCCGACGATTGGCACGACCCGCAACACATCGCCCGCCACACCGATCGTTTCTTCGGCGGGGTGCCGCGGCCCGGTGTAGCGCCGGGACCGGGCCATTACTTCAAGGACGTTCAAACGATGCGAATGGCCTTGGACGGCCAGTGGTACGACATCGGGCCGGCCGATTCGTATTACCGGACCGACCGGTGTACCGACTTCGCGGTGGAGTTCATCGAGGAGGCGGCCGCCGCCGGCCGGCCGTTCTTCCTTTACGCCGGCTACCTTGCCCCCCACTGGCCGCTGCACGCGAAGCCCGCCGACATCGCCAAGTACCGCCCAATGTACGCCGAGACCGGCTGGGACCGTCTCCGCGCGGCCCGGCTCCGGCGGCTGGTCGAGATGGGGCTGATTCGCCCCGGCACGCCGCTGCCGCCGCTCGACCCGCGCGTACCTGCCTGGGAAAACGCCGAGCACCCCGCCTGGGAAGCCGAGCGGATGGCCGTCTATGCCGCGCAGGTCGACAACCTCGACCAGAACATCGGCCGGCTGCTCGACGCGCTCGAGCGGGCCGGAGTTGCGGGCAATACCCTGGTGCTGTTCCTTTCTGACAACGGCGCTTCCGACCAGGTTTGGCCCCGGGCGCTTGACCGGCCCGGCACGCCCTGGCGGCTCGACGGCACGCCCACGCAGGTGGGCAACCGCCCGGACATCATGCCCGGCGGCCCCGACACGTTCGTCACCTACGGCCCGCCGTGGGCGAACGTGAGCAACACGCCGCTGCGCGGCTACAAGGCGTCGTGCTATGAAGGCGGCATTGCCACGCCCCTGATCGCCTGGTGGCCCGGCGTGATCGAGCAGAAGGGAGAGATCACGCATCAGCCGGGCCACGTCATCGACGTCATGGCCACCTGCCTCGACGTGGCGGGCGTGCCGTACCCTGAGCGTTTCCAGGACCGGGCGCTGCTGCCGCTGGAGGGCATCAGCCTGGCGCCGGTGTTCCGGGGCGAGCGGCGCGAGGGGCACGACGTGCTCGGGTGGAACGTCGCCGGCAGTCGGGCGTTTCGCGCGGGTCGCTGGAAGCTGGTGGCTGCCCGCGGCGGGGCCTGGGAACTGTACGACCTGGAAACCGACCGCACGGAAAGGAACAACCTGGCCGCCGAGCAGCCGGAGCGGGTCAAGCAACTGGCCGAAACCTACCGCCGTTGGGCCGCCGGGGTGGGCATTGGGTCGGGCGAATGACGGGAAACGGCCGTTTTCGGGCCACTTGGGCCTTCGGCCATTACGATTCCGGGCCGAAACCACGGCCGGCGGGGTCTCAGAAAGTGGAAAAGATTTGCAAGAAAATATAAATGCAAAAATGGGCGGAGTGATTATAACGGTAGAGAGTGGAGCCAACTGCCATGATCCATGAATCGACTGCAACTCGAGCATCCCACGTGCGGCGGTGGGCGTGCGCGCCGGCTGCCCTCCCTCCCCCAAGTAAGGGTTTTTCTTTCGGCTGCGGCAGTTCGAGTGCCGGCTTTAGCAGGTTCGCAAAGCGGGCTGAAGCCGGGACTCCAACAGGCGCGGCGGCTGCGCCGGGTTCTGCCTCGCGGCCCGCCGCGTATTCTTTCTCACGCCGAGGGCTTCGGCTCTCGGTTCGTGCGCGCCGGTATTCTCTGGCGCGCCGTTGTCCCACGCCGGGCGCCCAAGGTGGAGGACCGGTGCGAATCAGACCGGCACTCGGTGTGCTGGCGGCGGCAAAGCGACCCTGCCGGGCATGCGCCACAAGGGGGTCGCAACCGAGACCGTTCGGCTCGCCGTTGGTTTCCAGTA
>SKJM01000376.1 GCA_007122045.1 Planctomycetales bacterium
CGGTGGAAGTGCAGCGTGAGCATGAGGAGCGGGGCTCGCCGGAAGAGGCTCGCGTGCTTCCCGGCGTTTGGCGGGAGTGGGCGTTTGCGTCATCCGTTCAGGATCTTTCAGCACAATCGCTGCCGCTTCGATCGCCTTCCGTTGCGTTTCCGTCGGCACCTCCAAGAGGCTTTCCGGTGGAATGCCGCACCGAAAGGCGTCCCTGTACACAAAGACGGTCCGCACTCCCGGATGTGTGATGGTCCGGAGCGCTTCGCGAAACATGCCGGCGACTTGCGTCCTAAGCGCGGCTTCGAGCGCCGGCCTGTCATTCTCTTCCACTCCTGCCAACCGCTCTTGATACCTTATCGGGCTCGGCGGTGCTTCGGGCCGGCGTCGAGCTGCCGTCAGATCCTTGAGAAAACGAACGTCCCCGCTTCTGGACAGTTGAAGCCACATCTCATGCGAAACACGGTCACCATCGCATGCGCTACAGCGTTCTTCGGGCAACGTACCCCCCGTATCGGGGCTTGACCTAAGGGCGTAGGCGAGCGGCGCGAGCCCCAGAAGGGTTGCCGCCAACAGGGTGACGCCCGTACGACCGTTTCCGCCCATCGCTCCGCCCTCCCTCCCGGCCGGACTGGGATGCGTACCACAGGGTCGGTTATGAGAAATATCGCTCGTGCGATTATACAGTAGGTGCAAGCTGGTGGCAAGCACTCTGATTGGCCGCGGTCGGCCACGGCGTGGTGGGCGTGCCCGATGGTCGTGCCGGTTACGCGAATCCGCAGTCCATACCCAGCCGGGTCTTCAGTTCCTCGAACTGCCGGGCATAGTGGTCGCTCGATGAGTGGACGTGCTCGGCTTCGGTGATGAACTTCAACTGGTCGTCGCAACGAATCTCGCGCTGCCGGAGCGCGTGCTCGAACGGAACGAGCTGCTCCCCGTAAACGATGAGCAGCTTGTGCTCGTCGAACTGGACCTCCTGGGGGACGTCGGGGTTCAGCACGGCGATGCCGGTGCAGCCGTCGTTCAGCAGAAGGTCCTCGTAATCCCACAAGATGCTCTTGAGGACCGGCACGTCGATGTGCTCGCGGTACAAGTCGGTGTGCCCGCGGCTCTCGCGGTGATGGCTGGTCTCGAGCACCACGTCGACGACGCTGCCGAGCGGCCGGACGAGGTCCATGAAGACGTCGAACAGCCGATTGCGCGACACGGCGGCCATGAGCACCGGCACGCTGCTTTGGCTCTGCTCGTCGTGATAGGCGTCGTGGCGGTAGCCCTCGGTCGGTACGACTTGCAGGTCGTACGACGGTCGGACCGCGTCGGTCAACATGAAGCTGCCGTAGCGGTCGACGCCCAGGTGCGCTTCCAAGTCCTCCTCGGAAAGGTGCTCGAAGCTACTGGTTCCGGCAGGCATCGCGCCTTCGCGGAAGACATTTCGGAAGAATTTCTTCAGGAAGCCCATCGTTGCTCTCAAAATCACTCAGCTACCGACTCGTACCGTATGGCGCCTTAGGTGGCCCGTCTATCCAACCGTAGGTTACAGTTTCCGCCATGCGCGGCAGTGTTTTCCGCCTTCGGCGGCGGCCGGTGAGGCCTCCCCCGCCCGCCCGCACCAACCGCTACAACCGCTGCAATCGCCGGGCGGGGATTGCGCGCGTAGGCCGGGACGAAAACGGCCGCGGACGCGGCCGGTGCCGGCCGCGTGACCAGCCTACCGCTAGTCTAGCACCCAAAAATATGCGAGGCGGCCCGAGTGCGGCCAACTTCGCCAAGAACGCCCCGGGCCGGCGCAGGGACCTTCATATTGCGTTGAGGGGACCGTTCGCGGAGACCCTTCCGGCTCTCCCATTTGGCGAGGGACGGAAACCGCTGCGCCGGCCGTGCTGGCTTGTCGCAGGATGGAAGGACCCAAGGCCGATCGGACGCCGCGCACCGCTTCTTTGAGGTTCATTTCGCCCGTCTGCCCAGCAGTGCCCATTTGCCCATCGATGCCCATCTTGCCATATTCCGATTGAACTTGACCCACATGAGGCGGGTAGATATTCTGCCCGACCCTTGGCCCGAGTTGGTCCGGCTGAAGTCTCTTGGCAGTCCAAGCCGATAAATCCGTCGCCGGCCGGCTTCGCACGAAAACTCGTCTTCGCGAAGTGGAATGGACCGTTGCGGCCTCGTACGGCAATTTGGGTCGTTTGGAAAACTAAGGAAGATCGGCGGCGCAGCGATATGGGCTCCTTCTGGTGGATCGGCTACGGCGTCCTGGTTGTAGTGGCGATGGTTCAAGCGTTCCTCCTGGGACTCCAGACCTGGGAGCACCGCCGCTATGCGCGTAGCTGCATGCGCCACAGGAATCGCGTGCGCCCGGGAGGGCGCGTTGCCGTCTTGGCGCCGTGCAAGGGGCTCGACGTGGACCTCGCGGGAAATCTGCGAGCCCTCATGGAGCAGGATTATCCCGACTTTGAGGTGACCTTCGTGGTGGAAAACGCCGACGATCCGGCGTGTCCGGTCATCCGGCGCGTGATGGCCGACTTTCCACATGTGGCTGCCCGTCTGCTCGTGGCCGGACCGGCGGTTGCAAGCGGGCAGAAGGTTCACAACCTCCGAGCGGCCAC
>SKJM01000671.1 GCA_007122045.1 Planctomycetales bacterium
CAGAAACCAAAATCCGAAGTCCGAAGTCAGCTTTTACGCTCGTCGAATTGCTGGTGGTCATCGCCATCATCGGCATTCTCATTGCGCTGTTGCTGCCCGCGGTGCAGGCGGCCCGCGAGGCTGCGCGGCGGATGCAGTGCAGCAACAACTTGAAGCAAATCGGCCTGGCCATGGCGAACTACGAATCGGCGATCGGCGTCTATCCGCCCGGCCGGTTGGGAACCGACGGCTCGGGCGCGGCCGAGCACCGCGTCGGCACCAGCGGGCTGCTGCTGATCCTCCCTTACCTCGAACAGCAGAGCCTCTACGATAGCTTCAAGCTGGATGAATACCCCTATTACTCCACCTCCTCAAGCGCGTGGACGAACGATCCCGAGGTCGTCGCCGCCGCGGCCATGCGGCCCGACGTTTACGTCTGCCCGAGCGATACGGCCGAGCCGATTTCCGAGCATCGGGGGAGCGACGAAGTGCCCGTCGCGACAGGCAGTTACGTCCTGTGCAAGGGTTCCTATGGTCCCGAACGCGGCATCGGGAACGTGGTGAAGCACGACAACACGGGTGTGTTTTTCTACGTGCGGTCGATTGCCGCGATGGAGATTCGCGACGGGTTGAGCAACACGATCTTCGCCGGCGAGACGATCGACGGCCACACGAGAGAGTCGTCGAACGTGTGGAGTATCGGCATTCGCCACGAGTCGTGCCAGCGTAGCACGGCCAACCCTCCCAACACGCCGCCGGGTACGGGCATCGTGCTCGACATGTACGGGTTCAAGGTCAACGGAGGCTTTCAGAGCCGGCATCCGGGCGGGTGCAACTTCGTCTTCGGCGACGGGCACGTGAGCTTCATCTCCGAGAACATCGACCTGGATACCTACAAGGCCCTTTCCACCCGGGCGGGCGGCGAACCCATCAGCGGGAATTACTGAACCATGCGCATTGTTTGTCCCTTGCTCTTTCTCGGCCTGCTCGTATCGCCGGTGCTCACGGGTTGCGGCGACGGACGGCCGCGGCGCGTGCCGGTTTCCGGCCGGGTGCTGATCGACGGTGAGCCGTTAAGCCACGGTACGATCATGCTCGTGCCCCACGACGCCCGCCCCTCCACCGCCCCGCTCGACGCCCAGGGCCGCTTTACGATGAACTGTTTCGACGAAGGGGACGGCGCCGTGCTCGGCACCCACCGGGTCGGCGTGTCGGCCGTCAAGCCGCTGAGCGGCAGCTCGCAGCAATGGCTTGCTCCGAAGCGCTACGTCGACTACAACGACTCCGGGCTCGAGGTGGAGATCACCGGTCCGACGGACGACCTGAAGATCGAGCTGACCTGGGACGGCGGCCGGCCGTTCGTCGAGACGTTCCAGTACGAGGGGTACTGACAGTCCCGGCCGGATGAACCGCAAAGGGCAACCGTTCGGCAGGTAAGGGGACAGGTCCATTTTTCGGGCATCGTCTTGCGGTAAGAACAGCGTCAATTGGCCGAAAAATGGACCAGTCCCCGGCCGGCCCGTGAACGGTTACGAAAATGGGCCTGCCCTCTTTGTGTGTAGCCGGGAAACTGCCCTCGCCGCCCCATGAACACTTGCCGCCAAGGAAACCGACATGACACCAAAGACTGTACTGAGCGCTGTGGCCATCGGCTTGGGCTTGTGGTGGAATGCCGCCGCGCAAAGCGATGTGACCGACAATCCCTCCGAAGGTCCGCCGAAGCCCAACGTCGTCTATCTGCTGGCCGATCAGTGGCGGGCATCGGCCACGGGGTACGCCGGCGACGCCAACGCGCAGACGCCGAATCTCGACCGCCTGGCCGAGCAAGGCTTGAACTTCCGCAACGCCGTGGCGGTTTCCCCGGTGTGTACGCCCTACCGCGCCGCACTGATGACCGGCCGCTACCCGACTTCGACCGGCATGTTTCTCAACGACCTCTACCTGCCGGCCGAGGAGCGTACCATCGCCGAGATTTTCAGTGACGCCGGATACGCCACGGGTTACATCGGCAAGTGGCACCTCGACGGGCACGGCCGTGGAGTCTACATCCCGCCCGAGCGGCGGCAGGGCTGGCAGTTCTGGAAAGCGGCCGAGTGCGACCACCGCAACGACAAGTCGCATTACTTCACCGGCCAATCGGACGAGCGGCGGTTCTGGGAAGGCTACGACGCCTTCGCGCAAACCCGCGCCGCGCAAGCGTACATCCGCGAGCAGGCCGGCGGCGACCGGCCGTTCGTCCTGATGGTCTCGTACGGCCCGCCGCATCCGTCCTCATCGCCGGCGCCGGAAGCGTACCGGGCGCTCTATCCGCCGGCCGAGATCGAACTGCCGCCCAACGTGCCCCCGGCCAGGCGGGCCGACGCGCGGCGGCGACTGCACCACTACTACGCGCACGGTACGGCGCTGGACCGGTGCGTGGGCGACGTGCTGCAAACGCTCGACGAGGCGGGCATTGCCGAGAACACCATCCTTGTGTTCACCTCCGACCACGGCGGCATGCTGTGGTCGCACGGTCAGCCGCAACATTGGAAGCAGGTCCCGTGGGGCGAATCGGCTCACGTCCCTTTCCTGCTGCGGTTTCCCGCGGTTCACGGCACGCAGGGCCGAGTGATCG
>SKJM01000271.1 GCA_007122045.1 Planctomycetales bacterium
GCCGGGGCACGTCGCGGCACCTGGGCGGCCCGCGGTGCTCCTGCCAGACGCCGCGGTTCGACCTCGACCCTCACGAGCGGGTGTACCTGCCCGATCCGTTCCGCTTCGGCGTAGCCGTGCTCGACGCGGCGGGCAACCTGCTCGTGCGGTTCGGCCGGTACGGCAACCAGGACGACCGAGCCGGGGGCGAGGCGATCCCCCTGGCCTGGCCCCACGCCGTGGCCGCGTCGCGCGACGCGGTGTACGTGGCCGACATGGTCAACCACCGGCTGGTGCGGGTGCGTCTGGAAGCGGCCGGCGAGGCCCGGTGCGAATTGCCCTGACGCTTCGCCACGGGCCGAAACGTTACGCCGCGCGTTCGTCCCCGCTCACGATGGTGCGGCGGACGCGAAAGCCGCCGTCGAGGTCGAACAGTACCAGGTCGGCCGGTTCGCCGGGTTCGAGGCGGGGCGGAGGCAGGCCGAGGACGCGGGCCGGGTTGGCCGTGGCCATGGCCACCGCATCGGCCAGGCCGACCCCGGCAAACTCCATCACGTTGGCCACGCCTGCCCCGATGGGCAAGCCCGCGCCGGCCAGGGCCTCCCGCTGGCCCGCCACCACCAGCTTGCCGCTGTCGAGAATCTCGACGTCGCAGAAGTCGGTCTGGTACCGGCCGGGCGGCAGGCCGGCCACGCCCGCCAGGTCGCTCACGAGCACGCATCGCTCCACACCCTTGGCCCGCACAAACACCTTCACCACATCGGGCGGCAGGTGGAAGCCGTCGCAGATGAGGCTGGCCATGAGGCGGTCGTCGGCCAGTTGCGGCCAAATGTAGTTGCGGTGCCGGTGCAACATGGCGTGCGAGCCGTTGCCCAGGTGCGTGGCCATGCGGGCGCCGGCGTCGACGGCGGCGGCGATTTGCTCGGGCGTCGCCGCGGTATGGCCGATGGCCACGACCACGCCCGTTTCCGCCACGCGGCGGACGAAGTCGGCCGCGCCGTCGAACTCGACCGACATGGTGAAGATGCGGATGCGCCCCCCGGCCACCTCCTGGAACTGCTGGAACTCGTCGAAGTCGGGCGGTCGGACGTGCGCGAGCGGATGGGCGCCCCGGGCGCCGTCCTCGGCCGTCAGGTACGGCCCCTCCACGTGAAAGCCCGGCATGCGGTAAGCCAGCCGCGGCATCTCCTCGCACGCCCGGTGCAGCGTGGCCAGGGCGTGCGCCATGCAAGCGAAGCTCTGGGTGGTCACAGTCGGGCAGAACCGCGTGACCCCGAAGCCGTCCATGGAGACTGCAATCTCGGCAACCCGCTCGACGGTCAGGTTCTCGGCCGAGAAGTCCTGCCCGCCGTAACCGTTCACCTGCACGTCGATCAGCCCGGGGGCAATCCACGGGAGCGAGTCGGAGCCTTCCTTGCGGGGGAGCGGTTCGATTCGGGCAATCCGCCCCTCGGCTATAGCGAGCGTCACAGGCTCGGCCGTATCGAAGCGCCTAGCGACTATTTCCATACAACACCTTGACGCAGGGCCCGGCTTCAGTTGCCGATTTCGCGGATCCGGATGTTCCGGTAATAGACCGGCGAGCTGTGGTTCTGGAGCCCGATGTAGCCCTTTTCGCGCTTCAGGCCGCGGATGTTCGGGACCCGCTCGGCCAGGGCGTCGAGGTCGGCGTCGATTACCTGTTGGCCGTTGACCCACACGGCGCAGTGCCGGCCGTCGAGCCGGATGCGCATCGACTGCCACTGCCCGGCCTTCTTGGTCACCCGCTCCGAGGGCGCCTGCGCCGCGTAGATGGCCCCGGTGTACTGGTTGGGCCGCAAGTCGCGCCAGCGGGGGCCGTAGTCGTCGAGCACCTGGATTTCGAAGCCCTCGACCCAGGGCGCGCCTTCGGCGGGCGCCCGCACAAACACGCCGCTGTTGCCGTCCTCGGGAATGTTGAACTCGAGGCTCAGCTCGAAGTCGGCGTACTCGCGGTCGGTTCGCAGCCATTGCGATCCCTGCTCGCCGGTACACATGAGCACGCCGTCGCCGGCGTTCCAATTGGTGGCCGGGCCGCCCACGCCATGCCAGCCGGTCAGGTCCTCGCCGTTGAACAGCGTTCGCCACTCGGCGTCGTGGTCGGCCCGGGCGAGCGGGGCCGCCAGCATCAGCAGCGTCAGGGCGGCAGGCACACAGAATGCACGTTTCATCGGTTCGGTCTCCTCGGCATGTGTTGACAACTTGTACCCGGCCATCGCATTACACTATACTTCAGCGCAGGCACGGCAACCAGTCCCGTAGCCGTGCACGGGGGACTGTCCCGATTTTCGCGGCGCAGAAGGCTTTCCTTGCCGATAATGCTGTGTTCGCCGCGAAAATGGGACTGTCCCCTTTGGCCGAAAAATGGACCAGTCCCCCGCCGGCTCATGAACGGTTATCCAGCCCCCTTTAACACGCGAGGCAGACCCATGCAACGCCCCCTGGAGCGATCCATCGGCCCCCTGTTACGTTTTCTCGCGGTTTTTCCGCTATTGGCGGCCGCGCTGGCCGGCGATGCCGGAACCGCCGCGGCCGGCGAGCCGCCGGGCGAATCCCCCCGGCCGAACATCATCTTCATTCTCGCCGACGA
>SKJM01000591.1 GCA_007122045.1 Planctomycetales bacterium
GCGGTGGCCAAGGACGAGGACTGCCCCTTGGCCATTCGGGGTGACGGGTTGGAGGCCGTCGCCGAGTTGTCCTCGAAGCTGGCAGTGCTCGGCGTGGAGCAGATTGTGCTCGATCCGGGTGCGCGGGGACTGAAACCGACCGTGGAGGCCCTGACCGCCATACGGCGTTTGGCCCTGAAGAACTTCCGCGCGTTGGGCTACCCAGCCTTGGCGCTGACCACCAGCGACGACCCCACGATGCAGGCGGTCGAGGCCGGCACGTACGTGGCCAAGTATGCCGCGGTGGTCATTACCGACGCCTGCGAGCCCTGGCAGATCCTGCCGATCCTCACCGCGCGGCAGGACATCTACACCGATCCGCAGAAGCCGGTGGCGGTCGAGCCACGTCTGTACAGCGTCGGCCCGGCGGACGAAGAGTCGCCGGTGCTGGTGACCACCAACTTCTCGTTGAGCTACTACTCGGTCGAGTCGGAAGTCGAGGCCAGCCGCGTGCCGGCCCACATCGTTGCCGTCGACACGGAGGGGACGTCGGTGCTGACCGCCTGGGCTTCTGACAAGTTCAATGCGGAAACGATCACCAAGGCCCTGAAGCAGTCGGGCCTCGAGGACCGGCTGGCGCACAAGAAGCTAGTGATTCCCGGCTTCGTGGCCGTCCTGTCGGCCGGAGTGGAGGACGAGTCGGGCTGGAGTGTCGAGATCGGGCCGAAGGAAGCGGCCGGGCTTCCCAACTATCTGAAAAAACAGCAATGGAAAAGACCGGCATAGGCGTCAAGACGCTTCACCGAATCCAGTTTCTGCCTGAACGCCGCCAGGCTTCCATCGAGCCGGGAAAAACCCTGCTCGAGGCCGCCCAGGCCGCCGGCGTCTATGTCGGGGCCATCTGCGGCGGGGAGGGGACGTGCGGCAAGTGCCGGCTGATCGTCTGCGAGGGGGAAGTCAGCGGCGAATCGACCGAGTTTCTCACCCGCGCCGAGATCCGGCGCGGTTACGTGCTCGCCTGCCAGGTGGTGCCGCACAGCGACCTGGTCGTGGAGGTCCCGCCCGAATCGCGGCTGAGCAGTTACATTGGCGTAGGCCGCGACAGCGACCGGTTCCGCGCGTTCGAGCGGCGCGACGCGGCGCGCGTGTCGCGGAAGACCGACCCGGTCACGCAGAAAGTCTTTCTCGAACTCGAACCGCCCACCCTCGACGACCCGACGGCCGACCAGGAGCGGCTCCTCGACGCGGTGGCCAAGCGGCAACCCGGCCCGCTGCAAATGGGCCTGAAAGTCGCCCGCGAACTGCCCCGCTTGCTGCGGCGGCTCGATGCAAAACCCTCGGCGTGGCACTGGGGTTGGGACGGGCGGGTAACGGCTACCGTGGGCCTGCGCCGCGAAGTAGGCGAGATCCTTTGCCTCGAACGGGGTGACACCTCCCAGCGGAGCTTCGGCCTGGCGCTCGACGTGGGCACGACGACGGTGGTCGCCCACGTCGTCGATCTGATCACCGGCGCCACGCGCGAGGCGGCAGCCAAGTACAACTCGCAAATCGGGTTCGGCGAGGACATCATCGGCCGCATCAACTATGCCCGACGGCCCGGCGGCGCCGACGCCCTGCACAAAGCCGTCATCGACGACGTGGAGACGCTGCTGGAGGACCTCCTCCGCCGGGCTCAGATCGGCCGCGGCGACGTGCAGTGCGTCGTGGCGTCGGGCAACACGACCATGCTCCACTTCCTCTTGGGGCTGGAAACCGACCTGATCCGCATCGCTCCGTTCGCACCCGCCATGGCCGCCCCGCCGCCAATCCGGGCGGCGGAAGCGGGCATTCGGATTCATCCTCGCGGGCTCCTGTACGTGTTGCCGATGGTCGGCAGCTACGTCGGCGGCGACACGACGGCCGGGATCCTCGCCTCGGGCATGCATCGCAGCGAAGAGATCTCCCTGTTGCTCGATATCGGCACCAACGGCGAAATCGTGCTGGGCAACCACGACTTTCTGGTCGCCTGCTCGGCTTCGGCCGGCCCGGCGTTCGAGGGGGCGTCGGTCGCCTGCGGCATGCGGGCCACCACCGGAGCGATCGACAGCGTGCGAATCTTCCGCCCCGGCCCGATCGTCTCGGTGACGACCATCGATGAAGCCCCGCCGGTCGGTTTCTGCGGCACCGGGCTGATCGAAGCGGTCGCCGAGATGTTCCTGGCCGGCATCATCGACCGCAACGGCCGCCTCGACCCCGCCGCCGCCGGCGGCCGTTACCGCCTCGGCGACGAGGACGGCCGGCCGGCCTTCGTGGTCGTCTCTGCCGAAGAGGCCGGCCATTGGCGCGACCTGGTCATTACCCAGTCGGATATCGACAACCTCATCCGTACCAAGGGGGCCATCTACGCCGGGGCCGATTCCCTGGTCCGGTCGCTGGGGTTGTCGTTCGCGGATATCGAGCGCGTTTACATCGCCGGCGCGTTCGGCAATCGGTTGGACGTCGCCGGATGTATTGCCATCGGGTTGCTGCCGGACCTGCCGCACGAGCGGTTCCACTTCATCGGCAACAGCGCGCTGGCCGGCGCCAAGCAGGCGATGCTCAACCGCCGAATCCTCGACGAAGCCTACCATATTCGCGACCGGGTGACTTACCAGGAGTTGATGACCGACCCGCAGTACATGGACCGGTTTATTTCCGCCTGCTTTCTGCCCCATACCGACCTTGCCGATTTCCCATCAGTCGCCGAGCGACTGCATGGCGATTCCCGGCCGGCGGTCCTACAGTACGCTGACGCATAAAGGAGACACGCCTCGTGACACTTTCCATCGCCGTGGCCGGCAAAGGAGGCATCGGGAAGACGACGCTGATCGGCCTGCTGGTCCGCGCCTTGCGCGGGCGGGGCGTCCGTCCGATCCTGGCCGTCGACGCCGATCCCAACGCCAACCTGGCCGAAACCCTCGGCGTCGACGAAGGCCGGACTTTAGCCGACATCCGCGAGGAGGGCTCCGCGCCGGAAGGCTCCCCGTCCAGTGGCATCGGCCGCGTCCGCGCCGTGGAAGACGAGCTTCAGCGGGCCATCAGCGAGGCCGAAGGGTTCGACCTGGTCACCATGGGCCGGCCGGAAGGGCCCCGCTGTTACTGCGCGGTCAACAACCTGTTGCGCAAGTCGCTCGACGAACTGGCCTGGAACTATGCCGCCGTGGTCATCGACAACGAGGCCGGCCTGGAACATCTTTCCCGGCGCACCACCAACGACATCGACTATCTCATCGCCGTGCTCAATCCCACGCGGCCGTCGCTCCGCGCGGCCCGCCGCATCGTCGATCTGTCGCGGGAATTGCCGGTGCGGATCGGGTGCCGGGCCGTGCTGCTGAACCGGGTGGAACCGCAGGGGCTTCCCGTCGAGGTCGAGCGCGACTTGGAGGCGCTCGACGCCTACCGGCTGCCCGACGTGCCGGAAGACCCTGACCTGCTGCGCGCCGGGGCGGTCGGCCGCGACGTGTTCACCCTGCCGGCAACCGGCCCCGCCCTGTCGGCCATCGACCAGGTCGCCGAGATTCTTGCCACCCACACGGAACCGGTTCACTGAATCCGGCAGTTCGCAAGCCAAAAAAGGAGACGCTTATGCCCTTTCCCGACTTCCGACAGAAATGGACCGGACGTATCAATCCGGTCACGCTCGGCGCCACGCCGGCCGAGGGCGGCACGCGCGGCCGCACGGTCACGCTTGGCGGCGAGACGGGTATTCCCTTCTTGAACTTCGACGGCGAGACCCCGCACTCGCCGGCGCTTGGGCTCGACGTGCTCGACCAGGCTCCAGTCGGCTGGCCCGGGCCGCTGCAAGAGGCCTACGGCGACGTCTGGTCGGATCCGGCCGCGTGGGCCCGGCGGGCCAGGCAGTTGGGAGCCGACCTGATCAACCTGCGACTGCTGAGCATCCATCCCGATGAAGGCGATCGGCCGCCCGAAGCCGCCGTCGAAACGGTCCAGGCGGTGCTGGAGGCAGTCGACTTGCCGCTGGTGGTTTGGGGCTGCGACGTGCCGGAGAAAGACCAGGCCGTGATGCCCAAGGTGGCGGAAGCGGCCCAGGGTGAGAACTGCCTGCTGGGCGCGGCGACCGAAGGCGACTACCGCACGCTGGCCGCCGCCGCCCAGGCCTATGGCCACAAGCTCATTGCCCTGGCCCCGTGCGACATCAACAGGTCGAAACAGGTGAACATTCTCATCAGCGACACGGGCTACCCGTTGACCGATCTGGTCATCTATCCGACCACGGCTTCGTTGGGCTACGGCATGGAATGGATTTACTCGATCCTCGAACGGGGCCGGCTGGCGGCCCTCTCGGGCGACCGGCTGATGGCCCAGCCGGTGATCCTCGACGTGGGTTACGAGGCGTGGCGGTCGAAGGAAGCCCGTTCCGACGACGAGGCCGCGCCCGACTGGGGGCCCATCGCGCTTCGGGGCCCGGCCTGGGAAGCGGCCACCGCCGCCGCATTGATTCAAGGCGGCGCCGACCTGCTCGTCCTTCGCCATCCCCGTGCCTTGGAGACCGTCCGCCGGGCCGTCACGGCCCTGGCGGCAGCTTGATGTTGCCGAAACCGTTTACTTCGTAGCGTCCAACCCTTGGGAGAAAAGAAACGAAAATGATCATCTTCAGTGAACGCCTCAACGGCATGTACCGCGACGTCCGCACGGCCATCGTGGAGAGGAATAAAGACGTCATTCAGGAGTTGGCCGAAAAACAGCTTGCCGGCGGCGCCGACGTGATGGACCTGAACGTCGGCCCGGCGAAAGGCGACGCCGTCGAGCACTTCGTCTGGCTGGCCCGAACCGTCCGCGAGGTAACCGACAAGCCGCTTTCGCTCGACAGCGCCAAGGCCGACCTGCTGATGCAGGTGGTGCCGCGAGTGAAAGAAGCGCTGCCGGATACGAAGCTGGTGATCAACTCCTGCACCGCCGCGCCGCGTTACATGGAAAAGCTCCTGCCCGTAGCCGTCTCCTGCGATGCCGCGATCATCGGCCTGACGATGGACCAGGACGGGGTGCCGGGCAACGTCGAGAAGCGGGTGGAATGCGGCGCCACGTTTATCATGACCGCCCTGGAGCACGGCATCCCCATCGACGACATCTATATCGACCCGATCGTCTTGCCGGTCAATGCCGCCTTCAAGCAACAGCAGTTCGTCATCGAGGCCATCCGGGAGTTGGCGATCGTCCACGATCCGCCGCCGAAGTTCATCATCGGGCTGTCCAACGTCAGCCAGAAGTGCCTGATGAACCGGCTGCTGAACCGCACTTTCCTGGTCATGTGTTTGACAGCCGGCCTCAGCGCGGCCATTGTCGACGCAGCCGACGAGGAGCTGATTTCCGCAATGATCTCCGCCGAGGTCCTGCTCGGCAAGGAATTGTACAGTGATGATTACATCAAGGCATGGCGCATGCAACGGGGCCTGCCCAGCGAAGCGGAGCCCGTCGAGGTGTGAGGGACGACGCGTCACGACGGCCAGGCCGCTGCCAGAGCCCAAGGCGACTGTTCGATCAGGGGAGAAACCAGCATGATTGCCGCCCAACAACCCCAGTCGTGTTCCTACAAGCAGATGCTCGCCTCGGAAAGATTCCACTATGGCGTCGAAGTGGTCACCAGTCGCGGGCTGCCGTCGCCTGCCAAGGGCAGCGACGTGGCCGGCACGGCTCGCGAGCTGCTTGCGGAACCGCGGGTGGGCTGGATCGCGGTGACCGACAACCCGGGCGGCACCGCCATGCTTCCGCCCGATTGGCTTGCCGCGCTGCTGCCCGAACATCGCGCCCGGCTTGTCCTCCACCTGACCTGCAAGGACATGAACCGAAACGCCCTGGAGGCCGCCGCCTGGCGCAACGGGGCCGAGGGGTTCCAGAACGTGCTCGCCCTGACCGGCGACTATCCGACCGGCGGCTTTCGCGGCTGGGCTGCGCCGGTGTTCGACCTCGACTCGATAAGCCTGATCGGCCTGCTGCATTCGATGAACGAGGGGCTCCAGGTACCGGGGCGGCGCGGCAGGATCGAAACCCTTTCCCCTACCGACTGCTTCATCGGCTGTGCCGTCTCGCCGTTCAAGCGGCAGGAGGCCGAGTTGATCCCGCAGTATCTCAAGCTGGTCCGGAAGGTGGAAGCCGGCGCTCGCTGGGTGATTACGCAGCTCGGCTACGACATGCGGAAATTCCACGAGGTGAAGCTGATGCTGGCCTCGCGCGGCCTCGACGTGCCCGTCGTCGGCAACGCCTATCTGCTCAGCAAGACCGTCGCCCGAATGTTCCACGGCGGCCAACTGGCCGGTTGCGTGGTCAGCGACGAACTGCTGGCCGACGTGGAGAAGTATGCGGCCGGCCCGGACAAGGGCCGGGCGTTCTTCCAGGAGTTGGCCGCCAAGCAGTTGGCCGTGTTCAAGGGGCTCGGGTTTGCCGGCGGCTATCTGGGCGGGATGGCCAAACCCGATACCTTCGTCAAGATCATGGAAATGGCCGAAGCCTTCGGCCCGGACGACTGGCGCGACTTCATCAAGGAAATCCAATACGGCCAGCCGGGCGAGTTCTTCCTGTTCGAGCACGACGCCGCGACCGGTCTGGGTGACCCGGCGCGGCTGAATCCGGATGCCCTCCTCGCGATGAACCGGCGGACCGGCGGCCGCGAGGTCACCCTCGGCTACCGGCTTTCGCTCTTGGCGCACCGGTGGCTGTTCACGCGCGGGCGAGGGCTGTTCGGGCCCTTGCAGAAGCTGTGCGCCCGCTGGGACGGCAAGCCGGGGCCGGCGGGGCGGGCAGCCCACTGGATGGAGCGGAGGGCGAAGTTCCTGACGTACGACTGCCAGGATTGCGGTGATTGCAGCCTTCCCGAGTGCGCCTACCTTTGCCCCATGACCGCCTGTTCGAAACATCTGCGCAACGGCCCGTGCGGCGGATCGAACGACGGCCAATGCGAACGGGGCGACAAGATTTGTTTTTGGGCCCGCGTGTACCAGCGAATGAAATACGTCGGGAAGGCCGAGACGATGCTCGACCGTCCCACGGTCTTCCATCGGGGCGAACTGCGGCATACGTCGGCGTGGGCGAACCGATACCTGGAACGCGACCACCAGGCCGGGCTTGGGGCAGAGGACGGTGCCGGCGACAAGGGGGCCGCCGGGGCGCCGCCGGCCGACCCTCCGGCAGCCGAAAAGCCTGCCGCCGGGGAATCGCCCGTCGCGGCGCCCCCCGGCGCCAAACCATAGCACCCTTGCCACCGTTAGCCATAACCACCATCTTCACGACTCAACTCAGCTAGGGAGGACGATATGACCCTCGCACCATCCGTACCGTTGAATGCGCCGTCGGTCGATCTGCCGCCGGACATCGAAATCGCCCGCTCCGTGCAACCACTCCCTATTGGCGAGGTTGGGGCCCGACTGGGTATCGAGGAGGACTATCTGGAACTGTACGGGAAGTACAAGGCAAAGCTCCCGCCGAATCTCAACGGCCAGGTAAGCGCCCGGGGAACGGGTAGACTCGTCCTGGTGACGGCGATCACGCCCACGCCTCCCGGCGAAGGCAAGACCACCACCAGCATCGGGCTGGCCGATGGACTCAGCCGCATTGGCAAACGGACGGCCGTGTGCCTGCGCGAGCCGTCGATGGGGCCGTGTTTCGGCATGAAGGGCGGAGCGGCCGGCGGCGGCTACTCCCAGGTCGTCCCCATGGAAGACATCAACCTCCACTTCACCGGCGACGTGCACGCCATCGAGTTGGCCCACAACCTGTTGGCCGCCATGCTCGACAACCACCTCCACCACGGCAACGCCCTGCAGATCGACCCGCGACGGATCACCTGGAATCGCGTGATGGACATGAACGACCGGGCGCTGCGGCGGATTCTCGTCGGCCTCGGCGGTGTGGGCAACTCGATCCCGCGCGAGGCGAGCTTCGACATCACCGTCGCCAGCGAAGTGATGGCCATCTTCTGCCTTTCCGAGTCGCTCAGCGAACTGCGCGACCGGCTCGGCCGGATCATCGTCGGGTACACCCGCGACCGGAAACCGATCACCGCCGCCGATCTGAACGCCCAGGGCGCGATGACCGTCCTGCTGAAGAATGCCCTGCGGCCGAATCTCGTGCAGACCCTCGAACATACCCCGGCCTTCGTCCACGGCGGCCCGTTCGCCAACATCGCCCACGGCTGCAACAGCGTCGTCGCCACCAAGTTGGCCATGCGCCTGGCCGACTACACGGTGACCGAGGCCGGCTTCGGGGCCGACCTCGGCGCGGAGAAGTTCCTGAACATCAAGTGCCGCAAGGCGGACCTCCGTCCCGACTGCGTGGTGCTCGTGGCGACGGTACGGGCATTGAAGCATCACGGCGGCGCCGGGCCGAAAGAACTCGACCGGCCCGACTTCGAAGCGCTCGACCGGGGACTCGACAACCTGAAGAAGCACATCGAAAACATCCACCGCTTCGGCCTTCCGGTGGTCGTCGCCGTCAATTCCTTCCGGAGCGATACGGAGGAGGAGATCGAGTTCCTCCAGCAGAAGTGCTCCCACCTGTCGGTCGAGGTCGTCCCCACGAAGAACTGGGCCGACGGCGGCGCCGGCGCGGAAGCACTGGCCCACACCGTCGTCGACGTGGCCGAAAACACCAAGAGCGACTTCCACTTCCTGTATCCCGATACGTGCAGCCTGTGGCAGAAGGTGAAGATCATCTGCCGCGAAATCTACGGGGCGGCCGACGTCCTGGCCGACAAGCAGTTGCGCAACCGGTTCCAGGCCCTCGAAGACGCCGGCTACGGAGACCTGCCCATTTGCATGGCCAAGACCCAATACTCCTTTTCCAGCGATCCTCGCCTGCTCGGGCGGCCGAAGAACTTCGACGTCCCGCTGCGCGACGTCCGCCTGGCCGCCGGGGCCGGATTCGTGGTCGTGCTGGCCGGCGACATCATGACCATGCCCGGACTGCCGAAGGTCTCGGCGGCGGAATCGATTGACATCAATGAACACGAAGAGATTGTCGGGCTGTTCTGATGATAACATTCCGAGGAAACTGCCGCGCGACCGGCATCGGAAGCCTCCCGCACACCGACCCTCGTGCGGCGGTAGAGGCCGCGTTCACCTTTTCGCCCGAGTTGCCCTACTGGCCGCAGCTTCCCAAAGTGTCGCCAAGGGAGGGAATGAACGAGCAGGCGTTGGCGGGCATGCCGGGGGTGCGGGCTGAGAACGGAAAGCTCCGGCTCGTTCAGGACGAGGCGTTCTATCTCGGCGTGGAGAAGATATTTACGGCGTACGAGTCGGGTGAGGCGGCGGCGGCCGCTCTCCCACCGGAATCGGCTTGCGCCCTGGACGGTTTCTGCACCGCGGTTCAGGAGCGCGGCGTGCCGCAGGCCAAGACCCAAATCGCCGGTCCCATCACTGTCGGTATGGCGGTGCTCGGCGAGGACGGCAATCCGATCCTCTACGACGAGGTTGTCCGCGACGTCCTGGTGAAGTTCCTGCACCTGCGCGTGAAGTGGTTGGCCGGGCGGCTTCGCGCCGCGGGGGCCGAGCCGGTCGTGTTCGTCGACGAGCCGTTCCTCGCTGCGTTTGGAACTCCGCTGTTCGGCTGGAGTCTGCCGCAGGTCCGCGCGTGCCTGGAAGCGGTGACGGCCGGCGCGGAAACGGTCGGTTCACACTGCTGCTCGAATACCGACTGGTCGATTTTCTTGGGCGGGAGTTTGGCCGTCGTTTCCTTCGACGCCTTCGCGTTCGCCGAAAACTTCCTGGTCTATCGGGATGACTTGCAGGCGTTCCTTTCGCGCGTCGGGACGATCGCCTGGGGCATCGTCCCGACGGAGCCGGAGGCGATTGCCGTGGCGACCGTAGACACGTTGCGCGACCGTCTGCTTGCCCAGATCGACCGACTGGGCCAGTTGGGATTCTCCCGCGAGCAGGTGCTCCGGCAGAGCCTCATTACGCCCGCCTGCGGCCTGGGAACGCGCTCGCCGGATGCGGCCGCACGCGCCCTGGCGCTTACCCGCGACCTGGCCGCAAACCTTAGCACAACGATCCGGCAATAACGCCCA
>SKJM01000812.1 GCA_007122045.1 Planctomycetales bacterium
ACGACCGGGATCTCCAGCCGCAGGGACGCTTCGCACAGCCGATCCGCCATCGCTCGACTATGATTGGCGAACAGGACGATCAACAGCCCGTCGGGTCGGTCGTCTTCCAGCCGACTGACCCAGTCGTCGATCTGCTCGGCCGTCCAGATCGAGTGGTCGTCTACGGCGATGTTCATGCCGAGCTTCTCGCCCATCTCGCCCAGCACGCCCTTGTACTGCTGCTGGCGGCCCTCGGCGTCGAAGTCGTTGCCCGGCCAACTCCACCAGCCGTCCGGATTGTCGGCATACGACTTCGAGGGCAGATAAACGAAAACGGCGCGGATCGTCTTCTGATCCGTTGCAGCCGTGGCGGTGGCGACGGCGGTGTGATTCTCTTGGTTCATGGCAAATGCTCCTATGGGCTGTTTCTAGTCGGTCTTATTCGAACAAGGGTTGTGTTCCGTCTTGTACAACATGACGGCATGCACGTAGGCGAGTCTCTCCGAGACTCGCGTCCGGCGTTTCGGAGAAACGCCGCTACGGTTTCACAGCGGCCACGGGCCTTCGTAACCGGTGGGCGCCAGGTCCAGCCGGTACAACTGGGCGAACTGGCGGAACTGCCGGGCATAGTCGCCGCAGAACAGCACGTTGTGGTGCCCGACGGCCATCATGGCGTCGGCGCGGTCGGTCAGCTCGACTTCGACGTTTGTCGTACAACCGCCCGCCGGCGGCATGGGGTGCGAGGCGAATACCTTGCCGGCGTACACGTCCATCCGGGCCGGCCCGCCCGGGTACGCCCGCACCAGCGTGGCCGGCTCGCCCTCCTTCCAGAACACCTGGATGGCGCAACTGCCCTCGTTCGTGTGCGCGAAGCGGCGCAGCAGGTAGGGCAGGTCGTCGCCCTCGGGGCCGGACATTTTCGTCGGGCAGGTGCAGTGCGAGGCGTAGTAGTGGTTCCGCTCGGTCTCGACCGCCATGTTGTGCATGAACCCCGGCCGCCCAATGAGGAACCGCCCCACGAGCATCGTGCATAGCGCGGGCACGTCCATCTCGCAGGCGGCCGGGATCAACTGGCTGTTGTGCGTGGCGAAGCTCATGCACGGCTTCAGCCACCCGCGGCGGAGGCAGTTCATCGTCATCCCGTCGGCCTGCTCCTCGGCCAGGATCTTCCGGAGCGCGAAGTGCGCCCGGGCCGCGTTCTCCAGCGACTCGTCGGTAATGCCCCGCTGCTCCGTCGCGCCGGCGGTGAACCGGGCGATCAGTTCGCGGGCGTCGTCGTCAATGGGCACCGCGGCGAACTCCTCGGCGTAGCGGTCGAAGGGGATCATCCGCAGCTTGATGCCGAAGAACGGCAGCGTGGCCTCGCTCGGCGGCCGGTTGTCGAAGCCCAACACCGTGCACTGATTGAGGAGCTTGCGCACGTTGATCATCCGCAAGCCGAACTCGACCTCGGGCAACTCCTCCGGCGCCCGGAGGGTGTACAGGCCCGGCCGGCGGTAGGCGTCGGCGGGGATTTCCGCGTCGGCCAGCACCAGGACGACGGGCACCATGGGCCCCCGCAGCTTTTCGGCGACGGCGAGCAGCAGGTCGGCCCGGGGAAGGCTTTCCTTATCGAGCGCCACGAGCATCAGCCCGTCGGGTCTGGCCGCCTCGATTTGGCCGGCCAGTGCTTTGGCCTGGTCGGCCTCGGCGACGGGTTTCGGGTCGAGGACGAGTTTCAGGCCCAGCTTCTCGGCCCCCTGGCGGAGTGTGGCGACGTATGGCCCGGTCTCGGCGCCGGCCGGCCCGACCAACACGCCCAGAACCGTGGCGTTCTGCTTGGCGGCGGGCGGCGGGGCGGCGCCTGCGGCGCGGGGCGCCACCGCGGTGAACGTCAGGCCTCCCAGCGCCGCGCTCATCGCGGCCAGGAAGTCGCGCCGGTCGCAGCCGCAATCGCAGCCGCAGCCGAAGGAATGGTCGTGTTTGCCCATGGCGGGTTCCTTTCAGGGGTGAAAAATAGGGTGGGTTAGGTGCGGGATCCGTGGGATAGGTTTCCAGCCTGTCTTGTCTTTGACAGGCTGGAAGCCTATCCCACGTTAAGTGTCTTAGCGGGTTGTCAGTTCCAGGTCAACGCGATTGCTACCCCGTCCCACGTCGGCCCGCAGAGGCGTTTGCTCGGCGGTCGCGTACTCCGACGGGGTAAGCAGCCGGGGGATGGGTTCGTCGCTCGACGGGTCGGTTTCCATGCGGGTCGCCGCCACGGTCACCCGATACTCGGCGGGCGCGAGCCCCGCGCGCGGCCCTGTGGAGAGCGTGTAGCGGCCGTGGGCGTCGGTGCGTCCTTGGGCGAGCGCTCCCTCGCCGACCGGATGGAACGTCACGTCGGCGTCGGCCAGCGGCTCGGCGTCGAGCGTGACCGTGCCCTGCACACTCGCCGGGTGGGCCGAGCCGCAGCCACCTGCCATCAGCAGACCGAGAACGGCCGGCAGCAGGCCAGTGTGCCGCATGGAAAGTTTCTTCATCGGTGTTTTGTTGGGTTCACGGCACCTGCACCGGCTCGCCGCCGGCACGGGTGCTCAACTGCCGGTAGAGTGTATGGTCAATCGTCTCGCTGAGGAACCG
>SKJM01000093.1 GCA_007122045.1 Planctomycetales bacterium
AGGCCGCCCGGCGGTTCCCTGACGTAATGCTCCTGCCCGGTTTCTGGGCCGAATACGGCATGTGCACCGAGCCGGCGGCGTTCGGCGCCCGCTGTATATGGCCGGAAAACGATTTCCCCTTCGCCGCCAAGATGCTCCACGACTACGCCGACATCGCCCGTATGACCAAGCCCAACTGCCGCACCGACGGCATGTGCCCGTTCGTCATTCGGCGGCTGCAGCGCAATCGGGCGGCCATCGAGGCCGCGGGCCACGCCGTGCGGCTGGCCACTTCGCGTGGGCCGTGGAACATCGCCACCTACCTCATCGGCCATACCGAGGCGCTGGTGGGCGTGAAGCTTTACCCCGAGGAAATCCACCAACTGCTCGACGTGGTGACCGGATTCATCTGCGACTGGATCGCCTACCAGGCCGAGCAGTTCCCGACCATCGGCGGCATGCTCATCCTCGACGACCTGATCGGGTTCCTGGGCGAGAACGACTTCCGCGAGTTCGCACTCCCGTATTTCCAGCGGATCAGCGGCGCCCTCGACGGGCCGGTGCGCATCCTCCACAACGACTGCCACGGCCTGATTACCGCGCGGCACTTCACCGAGATGGGCTTCAACGTGTTCAATTTCAGCTTCGAGCACAGCCTGAGCGAAATGCGGGAGGCGGCCGGCGATTCGGTGGTGCTGCTGGGCAACGTCCCCCCGCGCGACGTGCTCGCCCGCGGCACGCCCGAGGACGTCCGCCGCGCCGCCCGCGAGGCCGTCGGCTCGATCGACGATCACCGGCGGCTGATCCTTTCGGTGGGCGGCGGCACGCCGCCCGGCGTCTCCAGCGAGAACATCGACGCGCTGTGCGCGGCCGTTGTCCCACCTCCACCTGTTTTCCGAAGGATTCCTAACCCACCCAAAGGGGCGGAAACATGAACACTCGTGCCGCTGGTTTCGACGTGCGTAATGAACAGATGAGCCTGTTTGGCAGCGCCGAGACCATAGCCAGACCGCCAACCACGCGGTATCAGGGGAGCAAATTGAAGCTGCTGCCGTGGCTTTGGGAAAACCTCCGCCCGCTTGCATTTCACACCGCGCTTGATGCATTCGCTGGCACCGGGTGTGTCTCCTATATGCTGAAGTCTAAGGATAAACAGGTTACGTATAACGATTATCTGCGTTTCAATCAACTGATCGGGGTAGCCTTGATTGAGAACTCGCACGCCCGGCTAACTGCCAAGGATATAGGCATTCTTCTCACTCGGCATAGGGGAGTTCACTACGACGATTTCATCGCCCGAACGTTTGCTGACATCTTCTTCACCGACGAAGAGAATATTTGGCTCGATATGGTTTGCCAAAATATCCCGCTGCTCGAGGACCGATTGAAGCGCGCACTGGCGTATTACGCCTTATTTCAGTCTTGCATCATCAAAAGGCCGTATAACCTGTTCCACCGCAAGAATCTTTACATGCGCACTTCCGAGGTGCAACGCAGTTTCGGTAACAAGGCGACGTGGGACACACCCTTTGAAGTACACTACCTCAACTTTGTGGAGGAGGCTAATGCAGCCATCTTCGACTCGGGTGTAGCATGTAAAGCTCTTTGCGGCGACGCTGGTGATGTTCCAGGACAGTATGATCTGGTTTACATCGACCCGCCGTATGTGAGTGGAAGCGGAGTAGGCGTGGACTATCTGGATTTTTACCACTTCCTGGAGGGCATCGTCGACTACGATTCCTGGCGTGAACGCATCGACCGCCGGAAAAAGCATCTGCCATTGCTAGGTCGCCGATCTCCTTGGTCGGATCCGAGACGCACGCGCGATGCGTTTTATCAGCTTCTTGAACGTTACGCAAACTCTACCATTGTCATATCCTATCGCAGTGATGGAATCCCTTCCGAGCCTGAACTTGTCGCTTTGGTCCGACAATTCAAGAAGCATGTTCGACTCTCGCACTATGGTGAATACAAGTATGTGTTGTCCAAGAACGGAACATCGAAAGAGATTCTATTGATTGGTATTTAGCAGGGGAAGGTTTGCTATTGCTTGCCTTCTCGCCAACGCAGGAATGCTTCGACTGTCGAGTATTCCCGTTGTGCAGTCGTGAGACCGTAATAGCGCCAATACTCGTCACAAAGCTCCTTTCCATGAGCTGCGAAAGGACCGCGACCCCCACGCAGGTCGTCGATATTCGCCGTGGGAAACGAGCCGATATTCTTGGTGTTGCCACTGCCTGGACTTTCACCGGCTATCTTATACTTCTCTTGAATAAAGTACTCGACGTCTTCATACGGGCACGGCAGAGTCTTGGGCTCCCTGCGCGGGTAGAGCTTGGCGGGGACGCCCGGAACGCGCGTGTAGAGAAAGCCGATTACCCAATGCTCCGAGTACTCGGCATAAGGATACAAGATGCTTTTCTTCGCTCCTGGTGAGCGCAAAAATGATGTGTAGGAGCCGAGTGTATATCGGAACTTTCGTATGTCCCCCTTCCGAACGCATTGTGGGCATCCTTCTTTGTTATCGGCCGAGAGACCCGCTTGGGGCCAACCCACTTTGGGAGGCCTCTAAACCGGCGAGCCCCCCTCAAGCGGGGC
>SKJM01000029.1 GCA_007122045.1 Planctomycetales bacterium
ATGCGTACCCGGTTTCTTCGAGCAACTCGCGCCGGGCGGCCTCCAGCAACGGCTCGTCCTCGGCGCCGGCGGCGTCGCCCGCCAGGCCGGCGGGCAGGTCGAGCACGCGGGCATCGACGGGGCGGCGATACTGTTCGGTGAGCACCAATCGGTCGTCGGCGGTCACGGCCACGATGGCCACGACGCCGCCCACCCGCACGCGCTCCGCCCATTCCCATCCCGCCTGCTCGACAAAACGGACGTGGCGTCCCTCGGCAAGGACGCGGCGATCGGGGTTTTCCGCTTGAGATCGGACCATGCTACCCTGCCAAGTCTTCGGATCGGATCACGCGAACTCCCTCCCGCTGCATTTCCTCGAGGGCCCGCTCGACGTCGCCGGGCTGCTGGTCGATTCCGCGGCAGGCGTCTTCAATGACCCAGGTGGTGAACCCCAGGGCGGCGGCGTCGAGGGCGGAGAACTTCACGCAGTAATCGAGCGCCAGGCCGCACAGGTACACGCCGGTCACGCCTTGTTGTTTCAGGTAATCGGCCAGGCCCGTCGCCTTGCGGTGGCCGTTGTCGAAGAAGCAGCTATAGCTGTCAATGTTCGGGTCGGTTCCCTTTTGGAAGACGCGGGCCACCTTCGAGATGTCGAGATCGGGATGGAACTCGGCGCCGGCAGTGCCTTGCACGCAGTGGATCGGCCAGAGGATTTGCTCCAGGCCGTCCAGGTCGATCGTTTCGCCCGCTTCGCGCCCGGGATGGTTCGCGGCGAAGCTGCCGTGGTCGGCCGGGTGCCAGTCCTGCGAGGCGACCACCAGGTCGAACCCCTGCTGCAGGCGGTTGGCCAGGGGGATGACGGCATCGCCGTCGGGCACGGCCAGGGCGCCGCCGGGGCAGAAGTCGTTCTGCAGGTCAATGAGGATCAATGCGTTCATCGTGTATTTACCTCCCAGGCCGGGTTCGGGGCCTCAGTGGGCAGGCGGTCAATGAGGATCAATGCGTTCATCGTGTATTTACGTACTCTCTCAACCGGGCCAATTCGCGCGTGAATCCGCCGGAGAGGATCGGGAAGCGGCACCACGTCTTGGGGTCGAGGTTTTCGTCGTCGACGTGGAACGAGGGGGCGTAACGCTCCCGCTTCCACTGGTTGCGGCACCAGAGGCGGAAGAACCGCTCGATGAATGTACACAGTTGCTCGGGCGAGAACTCGGCAAACTCCGACCGCACCTGGCGGAACACCTCCAGCGGCGACCGCTTGTCGCGGATGGCCGCTCGCTCCACGGCGTCGAGGAGCGGGTAGGGCATCAGGTCGTCTTCATCGGTCTGGCCGGAGTCGAGCGGGCGCAGTTCGGCGGTCGGTTGGAGCCGGTTGACCGCGGCGAGGGCGGGAATGGGCCCCACGCCGGCGGGGCCCTCCGTTTCGAGCCACGCCAGCCAGCGGCGCAGGAACGCCTTGTCGATGCCGGCGATGGGCGCCAGGCCGCCGCACGTGTCGCCATCCATCGTGGCGTAGCCCACCGCCGCCTCGCTCCGATTGCTGGTCGAAAGCAACAGCGCCCGCTTCACGTTGGCCAGCAGCCACACGGCGGGGGCTCGGGCCCGGGCCTGGATGTTTTGCAGCGGCAGGTCGTCGGTTTCCCAGGTGAGCCGGCGGCCGATCATCTTCTCGGCCGCCTCGACGTAACGCCGCACCAGGCCGTCGATTTGCGTCTCCGCAAACTCCGCCCCGATGGCCGAGGCCACGGCGGCGGCCGCGTCGCGCGTGGCCGGGCTGTTGTTCTCGGAGGCCTGGTACACGCAGTGGAGCAGCCGGCGCACGTACGCGCGCCGGCTGCCGTGGTCGGGGAAGGGCTCGATGTAGCTCAATGCGTCGCGGAACCATTCGTCGCCCAACTCGGCGCACGCCAGTTCGATCATCAAGGCCGCCAGGCACGCGGTGGCGGAAGAATCGGCGCCGCCGCTGAGGCTCACCACGAATCCGTGCGAACGGCTCTTGCGCAGGTAATCGAACAGGCCCAGCGCGATCGCCCGGGTGAACTCCTCCTCCTTCAGCCTGCCGCTCGATTCCCATTCGGCCGACCGCAGCACGGGCGATTCGGGCGCCACGTCGGGCCACGGGAACGGGCAAGCGACGTCGGCCGTTCGACCGGCGGCCAGGTCGGGTTGATAGCTGGCCAATTGGGCCGACCGCATGCGCGTGGCGGCGACGTCGGCCGTGGCGGTGACGACCTCGACGGGCGAGTACGAGAAGCGCGATCCCTGCGCGAGCAGACGCCCGGCCGAGGCGATCAGCGCGCCGCCGTCGTACACGATCCGGCCCGCCTCGTTGCCCAACAGGTTCGAATACACGTACGTCGTGCTGAACGCCCGCGAGCCGTCCAGCACCAGCCGTTGGCGGACCTCGAACTTGCCGAACGCGAAGTGGCTGGCGCTGGGGTTGAGGATCACGTCGACGGCGTGGCCGGCCATGCCGCTGCCGGGCCGGATGGCCACCCACGCATCCTCGCAAATCTCGAATCCGATGCGAATGCCCCCGCAATCGAACACCAGGTCGCCGATCGGATACGCCTTGCCCCCCACGCGGGTTACAT
>SKJM01000534.1 GCA_007122045.1 Planctomycetales bacterium
ATACGTGGTGGGGCACCGTGCCACCGCTCTGATCGCGCCAAACCTGGACCGCTTCGCCGTGCTGCGCCGGCACGCCGGCGGCCGATGCGGCCCCCGCGCCGGCATGGAGCCAGAGTTTCAGCCCCGCGCCGCCGGCGGGTAATGTAACGACTCCGGCCCAAGCGGCAGAGCTGAAAGCTGCCAGGACCGTCACGAGCAACAGAAGCTGAAAAACTCGCATTGGGGGTCTCCTTCAAGAAAAAGGGTTGAGTGGTTGTCTCATGCTATGTTATCCTCCTCGCCGTCGTTGATCGGGGTATCGCCCTGGCGTCGTGGCGTTCACGTCGCTGTCGAACATCACTTGAAATCCGGCACGTGTCACGGGCGGTCCTTATCGTTTTCCCGCGGTGCTTCACCCTTCGGCGGGACGGCCAGCGATGCCAACTCGGCGGCCCAGACGGTGTATTCTTGGGGCAGTGGCGGGTCGGGCGGGGCTTCCCCGTAGTCGATCTCGCGCCGGTACGGACCGGCCTCGTAGGTGCGGGCGAAAACGGCCTGCAAGTCCAGGGAAACCGGCGGGTCGCCGGGCAGCAGCGGAACCGATATCGGCGGCAGCGGCTCGGTCAGCCGGATCGGATAGACGAAATAGTCCTCGAGGTGGTCGAAGTCGTGGACCGAAACGTGGTAATCGAACGGCCCCGCCGCTGCGGCGAGGCGGTCGGGAGGAACCGCCGTGGTGTGCCGGCCGCCTCGCAACAGGTCGACCTCGACCAGGTGCACCTTGCTGTCCAGGATCTCCTGCTGCTTGCGGAGGTACAGCTCACGGCCGTGCTCGCCGGGCGTCTTGTTGGCCAGGCTGAGCAACTCGATGGCGGTCACCAGCCGCCGTTTCGTGCCCCGCCCGATGCAAATCTCCACCAGCGGCTCCACCCGTTCGTCGTGCGGAACGTGGACGACCACCGGCCGGGCGGGGGGCCGGGCGGCAACGGCCACGGCGTCGCCGGATTTCCGGGGCGGCGGTTCCGGCCGTCGCGGCGCGACAATATTGACGTCCGGCCTGATGAATCGCTCCGACACCTCAATCCACGCCCGGCGCCCGATGGCCGCGTAGTATGGTTCGGGTAGTTGCGGCTGCAAGCATTCGCGCACATAGAGGATGAAACTGTCGTGAAAATCCGGAAAAATATCCGGGTGTTCCAGGTACGGGTCCATGCCCGGGAATGGCGAGGGCATTGCTCGGCTCCATCGAATCTACGTCGTAGGCTTTTCCGTTTCCGGGCGCCGGCTGCGTTTATGGGGCGACGGCACAACGGCGTGTGCCTACGTGGGTGCGGGCTGGGCCGAAAAACGTGAGGGCCATATCTGACTATTTTATTTAGCGGCTGTTTCGACCGCAAGCGTTTTGCGCGGATTCCGGCATAACCCCCGAAGGCGGGGTTCCCGCCGCCATCCGGGCCTGCCCCGTTGGAGCGATGTTTGCCGACTACCATGCGATGCAAGGCCCAGCGGTGTGCACGCCCGGATTGCCGCTCCCCCCGGCGTTGCTGCCCGTGCCGCCCGGCCGATGGGGGCTAGTTCCCCGCGGACGGAGTGCAGTGATTCACGGAGGGCCGCCGGTTTGACATCGCGGCATTGGCCTGCTAAGCTAAAGTGGCTGCCGTGGAGTTCCCCGAGGCGTCGGGAGTTCCACCACGTGGCCGGCCGATGGTTTGTCGAGTCGTTCCCATGACCCTTTTGTTCCATGAGGTGCCGCAATGAAACGTTTTTCTGGAAGTGTTACGCCGAACGTGAGCACGAACCCTTGGGCCGCCGCCTACAGGGGCGCTATCGGGGCGTGTTGCCCCGCGGTGGGCCTGCTGCTAATGCTCCTTCTGGCGGCCTCGCCGGCCGCCGGGGTCGAGGTTCCCGAGCACCTGCAAGTCTCGCGGCTGCTGGTCACCCTGCCCGACTCGTGCCCGACACCCGATGGGCTGGCCATCGACCCCGCCGGCAACTTGGTGGTCGCCTGCCCGAACTTCGCCGATCCGAGCAAGCCGGCCTGCATCATCAAGGTCACGCCGGAATTGGAAGTGAAGCACTGGTTCGACTTTCCCACGCTGGCCGAGACGGGCCGCGCGGCCCCGATGGGCATCGCTTTCTGCCCCGATGGCGACCTTTACGTGGCCGACAACCAGAACTGGGCCACCGGCAACGGCGAGCACGGCGAGATCAATCAGGGCCGGCTGCTGCGCATGCGCGTCAGCGACGACGGCACGATCGAACGAATGACGGTCATCGCCCACTCGATCAGCCACCCGAACGGCGTGCGCGTGCGCGACGGACACGTGTACGTGACCGTCAGCATGATGCCGAAGGTGCAGCGCGACGACGGCCTGCTCACCAGCGGCGTGTACCGCTTCCGCCTCGACGACGAGAACATCGCCCTGACCAACACCCTCGACGACGACAACCTGCTGGCCAGCTTCGTCACCACCAACCGCGACGTCCAGTACGGGGCCGACGGGCTCGACTTCGACAGCCGGGGGAACCTGTTCGTCGGCAATTTCGGCGACGGCGCCCTGCACAAGATCACCTTCGACGCCGAGGGCAAC
>SKJM01000589.1 GCA_007122045.1 Planctomycetales bacterium
ACCCGGAATACGACCTGGGCATCACCGGCGCGATGAAAATCGCCCACCTCTGCGAGGCGCTCGGCCTCGACGTGCAGGTCCATGCTTGCGGGCCGGCGCACCGCGCGGTCATGGCGGCGCTGCGGAACACGCACTTGTACGAAATGGCGCTGGTCGGCCCCGGCATGCCCAACATGGTGCCGCCCGTCTACCAGTGCGGCTACGCCGACCAGCCCGGCGCCCTGGGCGCCGACGGCTGCGTGCCCGTCCCCGACGGCCCCGGCCTGGGCGTGGTGTACGACTGGGAGTTCATCGAGCGCCATCGCACGGCGCTGCACGTGTTCGGGCAGGGCGAGCGGGCGTAGGCGCAGCATCGACCGCCGGGAGCGGCTGCTGTCGAAAGGCCGGCGTCGGCAGTGGATCGTGGCGATCGACACGACGTACCATGCGACGCAATACACGAACGGTCGGCCATGGCCTCCTACTTGCTCTCCAGCCCGATCACGCCGTCGAACCCCGGCGGCGGCGTGCGGTTGTGGCGGGTGATTTGCAGGGTGAGGAAGTCCTTGGCGCGGTCGCCGGGCGGAATCTGGTGCAGCAGTTCGAACGCGCGCGACCAGTCGCCGGAAAGGAAGGCGTCCAGGGCCGATTCGTAACACGCCAGGTGTTCGTCGGTGAGATGCGGATAGCGCGCCGCGGGCGGCAGGAGTTCGCTTACCAGAAGCGGCGTGTCGAGCCCGAAGGGACGCACCATCGCCAGGCGGCGCACCCGGGCGACCTCGGGCGGCACCTCGCGGCGGACTAGCCCGGCCGTGGTTTCGTCGAGCAGGATGGGCGCGTGCAGCAGGCGGGTCATGCTCTCCAGGCGCGAGGCCAGGTTCACCACGGGGCCGAAGACGGTCACCTTCACCTGCTCGGGGGTGCCCAACTTGCCGGCCACGGCATTGCCGGTGGCAATGCCGATGCCGGCGCGGAAGCCGCGCGAGGCTTCCAACTCGGCGCGGATGGCCAGGGCGGCGCGGCAGGTTTTTTCGGCGGCGTCGGCCTGGGCGAAGGGCCATCCCCAGAAGCCCATGGCGGCGTCGCCCTGGAAGTCGCCCACCACGCCGCCGGCCGAACGGATGTGCCGCGTCATCACGCCCAGGGCCGTACTCACCCGATCGAGCAGCCGCAGCAGATCGCCGGCCGCGCGCTCCGACTCGCGCGAGAAGCCCTGCAAGTCGCAGAACATGACCGTCACCTCGGCCTCGCGCGGCGCCAGCACGACCTCGGGGTCCTCGACGGCCAGCGTCTCGAGCACGATGGGCGAGAAGAACTGGCTCAGCGCCGCCTGCCGGTGCTCCAGCAGCCGCATCTGCCGCAGCGCGCCCAGCATGGCGGCCACCAATTCGGTGAACTTGACGTCCTCGCGCAGGTCGGTCGGGTCGGTCGAGGCGGGCAGGCTGCTCCGCGCGGCCGTGAAGCGGCCGGCCACGTACAGCCCCCACCCCGGGCATGCGCGACCCAGCACGGGGGTGCAGAAGGCCCAGTCGTAGTCGTCGCCCTGCGTGAGGGAGTCGGGCTGCAGGGAATCACCGCCCCGCCACACGTGCAGCACGCTTTGCCGGGAACGCACCGCCTCGAGGATCAGCCCCTGGCTCGGCTGGAAGTCGGTCCCGACAGCCAGCCGCTGGTCCCAATGGAGCACCCGGATCGCGCCGGGCGGCATTCCGCCGGCGTGCTCGGCGGGTGGTCCTTCGAGCGTTCGCAGCGGGAGCGCCTCCTCGAAGTCGTCGGCCGCGTCGGCCGCCGTGTCGGGCAACGCCACCACGGCGGCCGCCTGCGCGCGGGGGACCCCGGCCAGGAGCATCGTCACCAGGCGCACGAACAACTCCTGATCGCCCGCCGCGCCGGAAATAACCTCGGGCAGCCGGCTGAGCACTTCGATGCGCCGGTCGGGGTTGCGAAACGGCACCTGGCGCAGGTACTGCGCGCTGAACGACTGCTGCTGAACCGGGCGGGGCGCCGTGGCGGTGAGCGTGACCCGCTGATCGGCCAGGGTGAAGGTGGTTTGCCCGATGACGAAATGCTCGCCGGGCTGAAGCTCGAACTGGTCGACCTCCTGGCCGCGCAGGTAGACGGGGTTTCGCGCGCCGCCTTCGCGGCGCACCTCCAGCCGGTGGCCGTCCCACTGCAAGCGGACGTGGCGGCGCGACACCTGGGCGTCCCACGGCACGGCCCACCCGGCGCCGGAACGGCCCAGCACGACGCTTTGGTTAGCCGGGAGCGTTCGCCGCCATCGCTGTTGGGGTTCTTCGCCTTGTGCGATGAGGTCCGGCACTAGCTAATTCCGCTCAATCAGTCCGAAGTCCAGCCCCAGGACCCAGACCATCAAGGTGAGGATAAACAGCAGGCCGAGGTAGGTCAGGGCGATCTGGACCCGTTCGTCGGCCGGCTTGCCGCGGATACCTTCATAGGCGAGGAAGACCATGTGTCCGCCGTCGAGCAAGGGGATGGGCAGGAAGTTGATCACCGCGAGGTTCGCGCTCAGGAGCGTCATGAAGATCAGGAATTGCGGGAAGCCCTCGTAGGCGAGCTGGCCCG
>SKJM01000047.1 GCA_007122045.1 Planctomycetales bacterium
CTGACCATGTCGGTATTCTCGCCGCCCTTGGTGACGCTCGGCCAGCGGATGATCAGCGGCGTGCGCAGCGAGGGCTCGTAGATGAACCGCTTGTCGTACCATCCGTGATCGCCCAGGTAGAAGCCCTGGTCGGACGCGTAAATGACGATGGTATTGTCCGCCAGCCCGTTCTCCTCCAGGTAGTCGAGCAGGCGGCCCAGGTTGTCGTCGACCGAGGCGATGGTCCGCAGGTAGTCCTTGATGTAGCGTTGATACTTCCAGCGGATCAGGTCCTCGCCTTCCAACTTCGCTGCACGGAAGGCCTCGTTCTTGGGGCCGTAGGCCGCGTCCCACGCCGCCCGCTGCTCGTCGTTCATCCGGTGGTAATCGTTGCGCTTCCACATCTGCCGCTCCCGGCCGGAGCTGTCCTCGTTGGGGGGGACCTTCAGGTCGTAGCCAAGGTACATGTGCCGGCCGATTTCCATCTCCTGCTCGCGCGCCGCGGTGCCCCGGCCTTCATAATCGTCAAACAGCGTGGGGGGCTCGGGAATCTGCACGTCGTCGTAGAGGGTCAGGTGGTCGGGGCCCGGCATCCACTCGCGGTGCGGGGCCTTGTGGTGGTACATCAGCAGGAAGGGCTTGTCCGGATCGCGGCCGTCGTCGAGCCACCGCAGGCACTTGTCGGTGATGATGTCGGTCACGTAGCCGGTCACCTGGTGCCGGCCGTCGGGCGTAATAAAATCCGGATTGTAATAGCTGCCCTGGCCGGGCAGGATATCCCAGTGGTCGAAGCCCGTCGGATCGCTCCGCAGGTGCCACTTGCCGATCATCGCCGTGGTGTACCCGCTTTCTTGAAGCAGCTTGGGAAACGTCGGCTGGGTGCCGTCGAAGCGGTCGCGGTTGGTCAACTGGCCGTTCAGGTGGGAGTGCTTGCCGGTCAGAAGCGTGGCCCGGCTGGGGGCGCAGATCGAGTTCGCCACGAACACCTCGCGGAACAGCATGCCCCCGGCGGCAAGGCGGTCCATCTGCGGCGTCTGATTGATCACCGAACCGTAGGCGCTCAAGGCATGTTGGGCGTGGTCGTCGGTGAATACAAAGATGATGTTCGGGCGTTCGCCGGCCCGGGCCTCCGTTGGCACGGCCGCCGGCACGGCTGCCAGCAAGATGCCCAGTATCCACGCTCGCCCAAACCCATTCCCACGATGGTTGTGTACCATTGCTGCACCTTTCGATTGATTAACCGGCGCTATTCCCCTGGGCAACCGGCGCGTCACGCCCTGCCACGACCCGCCGATTATTGCACCGGCGGCGATCGTTGTCAAGCGGCGGACCATCGAGCCCTTCGCTGGCACAGGGGTCGTGCCCCCCCGTCTGGCGGCCGCTTTACGACGGGAACCGGCGCGGTACAATGTGCCGCGAACTGCCAACCCGACCGATGATCGAATGCCTACCCGAATCGTCCTCTGCTACCCCGTCGAGCCCCGCCACGTCCGCCAAATTGCCGTCGCCATGCCGGACGCCGAGGTGGTCGACGCCGGGCAGGAGCGCGTGGCCGGGGAACTGTTCGAGGCCGACGTCTTCTGCGGCCATGCCAAGGTGCCGATCGACTGGGAAGGCGTGGTCCGCCGCGGCCGGCTGCGATGGATCCAGTCGTCGGCCGCCGGCATGGACCACTGCCTCGTGCCGCCGGTGATCGAGTCGGACATCGCCGTCACCAGCGCCTCGGGCGTGCTCTCCGACCAGGTGGCCGAACACACCATCGCGCTGCTGACCGCCTTCTACCGCAGCCTGCCCACCTTTTTCCGGGCCCAGCAGCAGCGGGAGTTCATCCGGCGGCCGACGGGCGACCTGACGGGCAAGACCGTGGGCATTGTGGGCCTCGGGGGCGTGGGCCGGCGGCTGGCCGAGGTGCTGCGCGGCTTCCGAACCCGCACGCTGGCCGTCGACCTGTTCCCGGTCGAAAAGCCCGACTGGGTCGACCCGCTTTGGCCCGCCGATCGGCTGTCCGATCTGCTGGCCTGGTCCGACGTGGTCGTCCTTTGCCTGCCGCTGAACGACTCGACTCGCGGCATGTTCGACGCCCGGCGACTCGGGCAGATGAAAGCCGGCGCGCTGCTGGCCAACATGGCCCGCGGCCCGCTCGTGGTGACGGCCGACCTGGTGGCCGCGCTCGATTCGGGACACCTTTCCGGCGCGGTGATGGACGTGACCGACCCCGAGCCGCTGCCGATGGAAAGCCCGTTGTGGGCGATGCCGAACGTCGTCATCACCCCGCACGTGGCGGGGCAGGCCGCTTGGCGGATCGACCGCATGACCGACTTGTTCTGCCGCAACCTCCGCCGCCGGCAGGACGGCCGACCGCTGATCAACCTGCTGACCGACAAGCGCCTCGGCTTCCCCATCCGGGGCATCGGCGTGCCTATGTTCGACCTCTTCACATAGCTCCCAGGTAGCCGTTCACGGGGACTGTCCCAATTTTCGCGGCGGAGAAGGTATTCCTCGTGGATAAGGCTATTTCGCCGCGAAAATGGGACTGTCCCCTTCGGCCGGTAAGGGGACAGGTCCATTTTTCGGGCATCGTC
>SKJM01000558.1 GCA_007122045.1 Planctomycetales bacterium
ACACCGAGCCCCTGCCGCCGGACCATCCGCTCGTGGCGCTGGACAACGTGACCATTGTGCCGCACATTGCCGGAAGCACGATCGACGCCTTTCGGAACAGCCCGAAGATGATGGCCGGGCACCTGCGCCGCCTGCTCGAGGGCGGCCGTCCGGTGCCGATCGTCAACGGTGTGGAACCAACCTTTCCCTATGCAACGTAAACCCCAGGCCCGCATGATTCATGACAATGTAGGGTGGTGACAAGCGAGCCAAGATCCTGGTGGGACTTTGGTCGCTCGGCCGGGCTTGGTTCCAGCGCACGACGTGCCAACGGGCCAAGCTTGGCTTGCGCAGTTCCACCAAGGACTTACGCGACCTCGTCACCCTACATGAATAATCCGGGCCGGACCCCTAGCCCCGAGGAGAAACCGTTATGAAAACCGTACTGATTGCCCCCCGAAAGTACATCCAAGGCCGCGGCGTCGTGGCCGAGATCGGCACCTACGCGAAGCTCCTGGGTACGAAAGCCCTGGTGCTTTGGGATTCGGTCGTCAAGGGGCTCGTCGGCGAGACCGTCCTGAAAAGCCTGGAGGCGGCCGGCATCGAGGTCGTCGACGTCGATTTCCAGGGCGAGTCGAGCAAGGAGGAGGCGGCGCGGGTGGCCGGCATCGCGCGCGAGCAGGGCGCGCAGATGATGATCGGCATCGGCGGCGGCAAGGCGCTCGACACGGCCAAGGCCGCCGCCGTCGACGCCGGCCTGAAGATGATGACCGTGCCCACCATCGCCTCGAACGACTCGCCCACCAGCGCGGCCACCGTGTGGTACGACGCCGAGGGCAACTGCACCGGCTTCGAGTGCTGGCCGTTCAACCCCGACGTCGTGCTGGTCGACAGCCAGGTGATCGCCAACGGCCCGGTCCGCGCGTTCGTGGCCGGCATGGGCGATGCCCTGGCCACGTGGGTCGAGGCCGAGGCGGCATACAAGACGCGGGCCCTGAATCTCGGCGGCGGCGTTTCGACCCATGCCGCCATGGACCTCGCCCGGCTGGGCTACGACACGCTGCTGGAGTTCGGCGTCGAGGCCCGCCGGGCCGTCGAACTGAACTGCGTCACACCCGCCGTCGAGAAGGTCATCGAGGCAAACGTGCTACATTCCGGGCTGGGATTCGAGAGCGGCGGGCTGGCCACGGCGCACATGATCGCCAACACCCTGCCCTCCTTCCCCGAGTGCAAAACCCTCATGCACGGCGAGAAGGTCGGCTTCGGCATCGTCAGCCAGCTTTGCCTCGACGACGAGACCGAGGTGGAGGAAATGATCCACGTGGTCGACTTCGAAATCGCCGTCGGCCTGCCGGTCACCTTCGCCGACCTGAACATCGAGGGCATCGGCCGCGACCGGCTGAAGCAGATTGGCGACGTATGCGCCGGCGAGGGTTCGCTGTGCGCCAACCACCCGTTCGAAATCACTTCCGACGGCGTGGTCGACGCCATGATTGCCGCCGACGCCCTGGGCCGCGCACGGAAGGAAGCCCTGGGAATGTAGAACGGCCGGCAGACAACGTAGGATGGACATTCCTGTCCGTCGGCGGCGGACGGACAGGAATGGGTAACCTTTCACGGGGGACTGTCCCGATTTTCGCGGCGGAGAAGGTATTCCTCGTGGATAACGCCATATTCGCCGCGAAAATGGAACTGTCCCCTTCGGTCGGTATTGGGACGGGCCGTGAATGGTTACAGGCATGTGTACCAGCGAGCGACGAACAGGAATGTCCATCCTACGGGCAAACTGCGACTTCCCGCTCGCCCAGGTTGACGTGGGCCGGCTTCCCCCATGACCATTGTTTACGTGCTGTTGTCGGTCTACGCCTTTGCGGGCCTGGTGTATTGGCTGTGGATGCTGGCGGGGGTAATTCGCGTGGTGCGCCGCGTGCCCGTTCTGGCGCACGAGAACCCCGCCCCGCCGAGCCGCTGGCCGAGACTGGCGGTGGTCATTGCCGCCCGCGACGAGGCCGAGACCCTCGAGCCGGCGCTGCGGAGCCTGCTCGAGCAGGACTACCCGAACCTCCAGGTGGTGCTGGTCGACGACCGCTCGACCGACGGCACGGCGGCGATTGCCGACGCGCTGGGGGCGGCCGACCGCCGCGTCGAGGTGGTTCACGTGCGGGAGCTGCCCGGCGGATGGCTCGGCAAGGTGTACGCCCTGGCGCAGGGGGCCGAGCGGGTCGAAAGCGAGTGGCTGCTGTTTACCGACGCCGACGTCCACTTCGCCCCCGGCGCCTTGCGGAAGGCCGTGGCCTTTGCCGAGGTGCGGGGGGCGGACCACTTGGCCGCCGCGCCCGACCTGATCGCGCCCAACGTGCTGATCGAGGCGATGATCCAGGCCTTCCTGCGGGTCTTCGTGGTCGTGCTGCGGCTTTGGGCCGTCGAGGACCCCCATTCGCGCACGTTCGCCGGGGTCGGGGCGTTCAACCTCGTCCGGCGCAGTGCCCTGGAGCAGACCCCCGGCTTCGAGTGGCTGCGGCTGGAGGTGGCCGACGACGTGGGCCTGGGCTTGATGGTCAAGCGGCACGGCGGGCGCAGC
>SKJM01000437.1 GCA_007122045.1 Planctomycetales bacterium
CGACGTGGACGGCAAACCCGACTCGCTGCACGCCCATACCTTCGTGAACTCCTACATCGAGTTGCACGCCGCAGGCGCGCTGGTGCGGTGCGGCGACCACAACGGCTTGGGCCAGGACATTCTCACCGCGTATCTGGACGACTGGCGCGGCATTTTCGTCCGCTACGCCGGGCACGTGCTCCGCGAGACGGCCGAGCAACGTTAGGGGTATCGTTCTTCAGGAGAAACCGCGCCAGCAGTCTCACTTGACATTTGCCTCGTACTGGGGGATCATAGACTCGGCCGGAACCGGTTGGCGGAAGCGTTCACGGGCGATTGTACCCTTCGGCCGCCAAGGGGGCAGGTCCACATCGATCCGCTGGGAGACCGCAGAGATGACGCAGGTGAAGTGTCCGCACTGCAAAGGTGGCATTCGGTTCGATTCATCCCTGGCGGGGCAGGTTGTAGCGTGCCCCCACTGCAAGAAGCAGTTTCGGTGGCCGGCGATTGCCCAAGCCAAAGAACTGCCGCAAACGCCCGAGCGCGAAGGCAGCGCTCCGGCGATTCAAATTGCAGCAGATCACCGGCCCACGAGCCGACTGATGAGCACAAGGACTCCATCGGTCGTTGGTTTCAATCAGTTTGTGACACCAACGATTGTGCAGATCCTGTGGATACTGAGCCTGCTTGTGGCAATCGGAATATTTCTGGCAACCGTGTTCGCAGCCGTGTATGTGGTTTCGACATCAAACGAAGCTGACGGCACTTGGGCAGGCGGCTCTATCGCGGCGCTCGTTTTGCTCGGCTTTAACGTCTTCAGCCTATTCTGGCTCCTGTATGTGCGGATACTCTTGGAGTCCATCATCATCATGTTTCGGGTGGAGGAACATTTGAGATTCATGCGAGAACACGCAGGGAAGTAGGGTTAGCATCTATGGCGGGACGCACTTGAAACTTCAGGAATTATGTTTGCAGTCGGTCCGTTCCTTGGACCACCCCAAGAAACAACAGATGCCCCCAACCGTAAAGGGAGAGCCCACCATGCCACTTCACGACAACCATGGCAACCGATCAATTTGTCGTGCGGGCTTTATCGCCCTCATCGTGTTCGGCTTCCTTGTGCCCCTGGTTTCCGCGCCGGGCGGCGAGGCCGCGCTGAACGGGCCGGCGGGCGAGGACCCGGCCAACTTGCTGACGAACGGTCGTTTCGCGGGCGACCGGGGCGAGGGCGTGCCGTCGCCGTGGCGGGCCGCGCTGACGAGTGCGGAAGTCGACCACGCGCACCAGGGAACCGTCGAGACGGTCGCCTCGCCGTTCGGCGACGGCGAAAACGCCGTCCGGCTGTCGAAGCACGGCGCGGCAAGCTGGTGGCCGCAGGTGTGGAGCCCCACGCTCCCGCTCGAACCGGGACCCTACGAGTTCACTCTGAAGGCCGCCGGCACGCTGCCGCGGGTGTCGATGCGGGCCAGCGCGTGGGTCGACGGACGGCGAATCCGCCTCGACCGAACCGTCGGAACGCCCGGCACTGCGCAAACACTGCGCCACGCTTTCGTCGTGCCCGACGGGGCCGAGCACGTTTCGCTAGGCATCTCGGCGCCGGCGAACATCGCCGGAGAGGTCACCTTCGGCCGGGCCGCACTGCGGCGGCTGGCGCGGGCGCCGGCCGGCGCCGTGGCCGTGCTTCCGCCGGGCGACGAGCCCGATCCCGACCCCGTTCAGGGGCTTGAGAGCTTCATGGAGCGGCATGGGCACAAACCGTACGAGTTGTTCGAGCGTGGCGACGAGCTGATGACCCTGCGGTTGATCTTCCGCGACCGGCGGTTCGGCACGCCGGTGTGGATGCTCGACACCTCGCCCACGGTCGACCACGGAGGCACGGCGTCGGTGTGGTCGGCCTGGAATCCCGACGGCTCGACCATCTACGTCGAGGGCGCCCGCCCCATCGGCGGTGAGCTGCACCGGGGTTGGTTCTTCCATGCCGACTTTTCCCGCATGAGGCCGGGCCACGGCGGGCGGCCGGCCGTCTGGTCGCCGGACGATCACGACCTGTTCTACGGCCCCGCCAGCCCCGGCAGCCAGGTGACGCGCACCCACTGGCGGACCGGCGAGCAAGAGGTCATCGCCGAGTGGGACCAACTTCGTTGGCCCGGTGCGGGCAAGCGGGTGTACGGGTTGACGCGCGACCGGCGGCACATCTTCGTCGACCTGCCCAACCGCGGCATCTTCGTGCCCTACGAGCGCGACGAGGACCACCCCATCCCCGCGCTGCCCCTGTACGACGGCCGGCCCATCGGCCCCGGCGGAGAATCCGTCGGCGGCAACCATTTCTGCGTTCTTCACGACCACCCTGAATACGGCGATCTGATTGCCCTCCGCACGGGCATGCTGGTCGACCGGCAGACGGGCGAGACAACCTACGTGGCCGCCCCCTTGTGCGGCAATACGAACTACCTGCGGGCGTTCCACGAAGGGCGCGTCAAGTACCCGCAGGGCGACGAGTGGAAGGCCTACGGCCTGCCGTGGTTCGCCGGCGGCGTGCGGCTGCCCACCGGCCTGGATATGGACGAACTGTACGA
>SKJM01000369.1 GCA_007122045.1 Planctomycetales bacterium
CGGCCCATCACCCGGCATACGCCTCCGAGGGGCCCCACGGGCCGACCGACACCGGCCCTCCGACCAACTATGGCACCAACACGCCCCACGGTTACTACCCACCGGACAGCGCAGGCCAGCACCCCCCGCGTGATTGGCAGCATGGCGGCGGCGCGCCGCAAGGTGAACGCCCGTCAGCCGGGGGCTATATTCCCGGAGACACGGGCTACCATCCGCCCGGGGTGCCTCCATATCAGCCGCCCAGCGTCTCAGGCCCGGCCGACACGGGGAGCTTCCCGTCCGACTCGGGCTATAGCCCCGGCAGCGTGAGCCGCTATGAATCCTGGCAGAGGTGACGGGGGCCTCTCCGTGCCGTCCGCCCAAGGCAGCGCGCACCGCAGCGGGACTGCTGAAACGACAAGGGGGCCCGCCACAAGGGGAACCGCGGCTTGCCGGCCGGCTCCAACCGTCGCGGGCGGTGTGGTATCATAGAGGGAGAGAGAAGAAGGCCCGGGTTGTACACCAGGAGCCGGCCGTTTGGATTCTTGCTTCTCCTCGATTCCTCCCGACGGGTGCCACCACGTGCTGATTGGACCGGTATTCACACGCGAAGTTGCCATCGCGCCCCGGCGAACGCGCGTGTATTTTTCCCGCGCCGCGCACGCCGCGGCTTTGCTGCTGATTTGCTGGACGGCCTGGTTGCTGCTGACCGGGACGCAGCGGGTTCGCGACGTCGGTGACCTGGCACGGTTTGGCACCACGCTGTTCCAGATCCTTGCCGCGCTCCAACTGGTGCTGGTGCTGTTCCTTTCAGCCCTGTTGGCGGCCAGTGCCGTGGCGCAGGAAAAGGACCGCAAGACCCTGGTGCTGCTGCTCTTGACGCGCCTGACCAACAGCGAATTGGTTCTCGGCCGGCTGCTGGCCAGCCTGCTCGACGTTCTGGTGATGCTGGCGGCCGCCCTGCCGGTGTTCATGCTGGCGGCGCTTTTGGGGGGCATCTCGCATGCGCAAATCGCCCGCGTGTTCGCCGTCACCATCGCCACGGTGCTGGCGTGCGGGAGCCTGGGCTCGACGCTTGCCCTGTGGCGGGAGAAGACGTTCCAGGCCCTGGCGCTGACGATCCTGGTGTTGGTGCTGTGGCTCGCGTTTTGGAGCATGGTGGACCTGGGGGTGTTCGGAGACCAGTGGATCGGGGTTTCCTGCCGGCATTGGGCCGCGGGGTTCAGCCCGTGGCACGCCATCTTGGCGGCCAGCCGGCCGGTGGTGCCCACCGTGCCCGAACTGGGGCCGCTGGGGACTCCGGTTCAACTGTTCCTCGCGGCCGCGGCAGGCATGGCCGTGCTGCTCAGCGCGGTGGCGGTGGTGCGGGTGCGCGCCTGGAATCCTTCGCCCGAGCAAGGCGAGGGCCGGCGGGAGCCCGAGCCGCTGCGGGAAGGCCTGGGGCCGCCGGGGCAGGCGCGCCGGGAGACTCCCGCCCCCGCAACGGCTCCGGCCGAGAAGGTTTCCGTTCACGCCGAGCGCCGGAAGACGCGCGCCGTCTGGGACAATCCGGTCGTCTGGCGGGAGATGCGCACGTGGGCTTACGGGCGCCGGACGCTGGTGATCAAGTTGATCTACCTGGTGCTCTTCGGCGTGGCGGCGGCCGCCCTGCACCATACGGCGGCAGGCCACGCCGGCGCCGTCGAGGCGGCCGCCGCCCTGATCGCCCTGTTGTTCCTCAGCCTAGTACTGGTCAATGCGCAGGCGGTCACGTCGCTTACCAGCGAGCGGGACGGGCGATCGCTCGATTTGCTCCTGGTGACGGACTTGACGCCGAAGGAGATCGTCTTCGGGAAGCTGGGCGGCGTGTGCTACAACGCCAAGGAGATGATTGCCCTGCCGGCGCTCTTGTGCGGCTACCTGGGATGGCGAGGGGTGCTGGGGCTGGAAGACCTGTTGCTGTTGCTCGGCGGGCTTGCCGTGCTGTACGCCTTCGTGGCCATGTTGGGCATCCACGCCGGCATGCACTACGCGAATTCGCGGCACGCCATCGCCGGCAGCCTCGGCACGGTCTTCTTCCTGTTCGTCGGGGTGGCCACGTGCATCTGGATGATGATCGTCTTTAGCGGCTCGTTCCACGCGCAGTTCATGCCCTTCTTCGTGCTCATGGTGGCCGGCGGCATCGGCCTGTACCTCGTGCTGGGCGCCCGCAACCCGTCCACGGCCATCGGGGTCGCCTCGTTCGCGTGTCCCTTCGCCACGTTCTACGCCATTACCAGTTACATGCTGGGGTCGAACATCGCGGCGTTCCTGGCCATGAGCTTTGCGTACGGGTTCGCCACCGTGGCCCTGCTGATCCCCGCCATCGACGAGTTCGACGTGGCCACCGGCCGGACTACCGGCGATATCTGATCCCTCCGAAGGAGACCGCCAACGTGTTCCTGGAGCAGCTTCCCTGGTTGCTGACCATGGGCGTGCTGATCCTCGCCTCGGCCTTCTTCTCGTCGAGCGAAGCCGCCTTCTTCTACCTCGGCCGCGCCGACCGACGCCGGCTGGCGGCCGGCAACGCCGCGCAGCGGGCGGCCGCCGCCCTC
>SKJM01000637.1 GCA_007122045.1 Planctomycetales bacterium
AGGTCGAAATCCAACCCGGGCGGAACGAGCCGATCATCTTCGAGTTGACCCGGTAGCGGGAAGGACCATTGGCCGACAGCCTGCCGGTTGCCTGGCCGGGGCCGCGGCGCTGTTGGAGTTCACGCTTTAGCGTGCGTTCAGAAATAAGTTGGCCAATGGCAATGTAGTAGGCACTTGCCGTGTGCCGAAATTCGCGAACGGCACACGGCGTGTGCCTACTACAATGTGTTCAAGTTATTTTTGAGTTCACGCTTCAGCGTGCAAAACGGCGCCTTTGTATCCCGGGCACGCGGAAGCGTGAACTCCAACAGTCCGAGGTGCACCGATGAGCAAGACTGCAACGATCACAATCCTCCTGTCCGTCTGGCTGCCTTTCGCGTTCGTCGCCTTGCCGGGCGAAGCGGCCGTTGGCGAATCGGCCCGAGACATTCCCGTGGCCTTCGAAGTCGACGTGGTGGTCGTAGGCGGGACCACGTGGGCCGTGACGGCGGCGACGGCCGCCGCCGAGGCGGGGGCGTCGGTCTTCCTCGCCGCGCCGCGACCCTACCTGGGCGACGACCTGGCCGGCACGCTCCGGCTGACGCCGGAAGCGGGGCAGGAACTTGACGACCCGCTGGCCCGGCGCATCTTCGGCGAAGGGCGCTCGGCCTCGCCGCTGGCCGTCAAACGCGTGCTCGACGAAGCGCTGGTGGAGGCCGGCGTCGACTTCCTCTTCGGCTGTTTCGCCACCGACGTGCTCCGCGACGCCGGCGGACTGCCCGCCGGCATCGTCATGGCCAACCGGGCGGGGCGCCAGGCGGTCGTCGCCAAGGTCATCGTCGACGCCACCGAGCGCGCGGCCGTGGCCCGGCTGGCCGGCGCAAAGGCGACTCCCTGGCCCGCCGGCGACTACGAGTTCACGCGCGTCGTGGTGGTGCCGGGCAAGGGCGGACGCAGCGAGGAGAGCCTCGTCGAGTGCGTTCGCCTGCCCATGCCCGACGGCGGTTTCCGGTCGTTTGCCGCCGCTGAGCAAGCGGCCCGCCGCGAGACCTATCGCGAGGGCCAGCTTCGCGCTTCCGAGTCGCTGTTCCTGGTGCCGCCGGACTGGATCGTCAGCCGCGCGTCCGGCCGTTGGGATGCCGGCGCCCCCGACGTCGACCGATTCCGCCCGGCCGGTGTGGAGCGGCTTTTCGTGCTGGGCGGATGCAGCGACCTGCCGCGCGAGGCGATAGCCCGCCTGCTACGGCCGGCCGGGCTGATGGGCCTGGGCCGCGTCGTGGGCACGGCGGCCGCGGCGATGGCCGCCGAGGTCGGCGAGTTGACCGGCGTGCGGCTACCGCAACAGGAGGGAACCCCGACCGCCGCCGGCGACGTCCGCGAAACACTGCGCGGCGTCCGCTCCACCGACCGGCCGGCGCACACCGTCCCGGCCGAACCGCGGGCGCTGCCGGTCCTCGGCCGGTTCGACGTGGTGGTCATCGGCGGCGGCACCGCCGGGGCGCCGGCCGCCATCGGCGCGGGCCGCCAGGGCGCGCGCACCCTGGTGGTCGAGTATCTCGAGGGGCTGGGCGGCACCGGTACGTTGGGGCTCATCGGGCGGCCCTGGCATGGAAAGAATATCGGCTTTACGCGCGAAGTCCCGTTCCCCGACGACGTGAAGTCGGGCGGCGTGGAAATCAAAATGGAATGGTTCCGCCGCGAAATCGAAAAGGTCGACGGCGAAATCTGGCTGGGGGCGATCGGCTGCGGCGTGCTGGTCGAAGGCGACCGGGTGACCGGCGCCGTCGTCGCCACGCCCGAGGGACGCGGCGTCGTGCTGGCCGGCGTGGTGATCGACGCCACGGGCAATGCCGACCTGGCCGCGGCCGCCGGCGCCAAGACCACCTACGGCGACGGCAACGGCTATGGCGACATCGCGCTTCAGGGCAGCGGCCTCCCCCCGCGCCCGCTGGGGCCGGGCTACGTGAATACCGACTACCTGCTGGTCGAAGAGGCCGACCTTCGCGACGCGTGGGCGGCCATGGTGGGCGTTCGCATGGCCCGGCCGGCCGACGTGTACGACGTGGGCACGCTGCTGCACAACCGCGAGCGGCGGCGGATTGTGGGCGACCACGTGCTGCGGTACCTCGACCAGATCGCCGGCCGCACCTATCCCGATACCATCGTCCATTCGGCCAGCAACTACGACAGCCACGGCTACCCCAGTCAGCCGTTCTTCGCGCTGATGCCTCATGACGCGCAGTCGCTGAAGGCCAACCATCCGGCGCCAGGCGGCGCGTGCTTTACGCCCTACCGGTGCCTGCTGCCGCGAGGGCTCGACGGCCTGCTTGTGATCGGGCTGGGTATGAGCATGGAGCGCGACGCCTCGGCGATGGTCCGCATGCAGCGCGACATGCAGAACCAGGGGTACGCCGCCGGCGCGGCCGCGGCGATGATCGCCCGCCGGGGTGTTTCCACCCGCGGGCTCGATATCCGCGCGCTGCAAGAGCACCTGGTCGAAGTGGGCAATCTGCCCGCCGAAGTGCTCGAACACGACGACAACTTCCCGCTGGCCGAAGCCGAGGTGGCGGCG
>SKJM01000751.1 GCA_007122045.1 Planctomycetales bacterium
TGTACTGCGCCGAAAGAAACCGGCCGAGCCGGACCGCCGACGCCGTTTCCACCAGGCCGCTCAGCGCGATCTGGTGCTCCTCGGCGACGCGGTGGAGTTGGTCGCGGTTGACCAGCGTCACCTGCGGCAGCCCCGCCAGCAGGGCGTGGAGTTGATCGCTCGCGGCCGGGCCTTCGATGCCGGCGTTCCCAAGCACGTCGACGTCGAAGACCGCTATGCGGATCGGGCGGAGTTTCTCCGGCGCCCTGCCGGTCCGTTCCGGCGCCCCGTCTTCCCCGGCGCGCGGCGTCTCGGGCGGTGCGGCCTCGGTGCGAACGGCGAAAGCCGCCGGCACGCCCAGACCCACCAGGGCGACAACCAGGGCCGGGCCCACGAAACTACGGTGTGTTGCGAAGGTCATGATTTTCTTCCAAGGCGATATTCCAATCGGTAAAAAGCTGCATCACTCGTAATTGCGTTTCGACGGAAGGAGGCAGGGCGGCGTCGTACAACCAGACGACGCCCGGCCGGCAGCGCGGCGACACCGGCCTATCCTTTCCTTCGCCGGTACGGTCGACCGCCAGCCATTTCCAGCGGTCCAGGGCGGGGTCGTCGCCCAGAATCAACAGCGGCGGCTGCCTGCCGGGGTGGGCCTCCAAATCCCCCACGGCCCACCCGTCGAAGAAGCCGGCCGGCAGCGGCGCGTCGCCCCGGAGGTCGAGCACGTACGCTCCCAGGGGCGGCGCACCGGGGGCAAGGACGTTCCTGTCCATCCTGGGGTGACCGGCGGCGGTTTCCTTGTCTGGATGACGGACGGGAATGTCCATCCTATGTTGGGGCAAGCTGCCGTCCTCTGCCGGCGCCAGCGAACCGAGGGCGGCGGCCAGCACCGGGCGTTCGGGGGGCTCGATGGCGCCGGCGGCCGGATGGAGCAGCCGCCACCGGCCGTCGAGCCGCCGCCGGTCGGCGGCGCCCTTGGCCGCCTCGGCCAGCAGGCGGAGGAACAAGGCGTCGGTCACTTCCAACCGGCCGAGTTGCCGTTGCCACGGCAGGTAACTGACCACCACCCGGCGCGACTCGGCGCCCTCAATCGGATGGCGGAGTTCCTCTACGAGCGGCCACCCGGGGCCGCCAATCCACGTTTCCCGGTTCACGACGCAAATCGCGCGCTCGTGGAACGGCGACGGGCGCGGGGGGAAACTCGGCGGCAGCGCCCAATGCTGGCCCCGCAGGCCGGCCAGGGGGCCGGCGGCATGCTTCGGCAAAACGGTGATCGGCCTGGTGTCCGCCGCGGCTTCGCGGGCACCGTCGGCCAGCACCAGCACGTTCACCGCCCGGTCGACCGCCAGGCGCGCGAGCGCGGCCGGCCGGGGGCCCGACGCGTCCCAGCCCACCACCAGCAGCGGCCGGCGCCCCGCTATCGGACGGTGGGCTGCGCGGAACGCTTCCAGGTCGCGGTGTTTCGTCAACGGCAGGTCCAGCGCGTCGCACCACGTGTGGAACCACCGGGGCGCTCCGGCGGCTATCCACGGTACGTCGGGAAAGGAGCGCGGCCGGTCAGGATAGACGACCCATTCCGCCAGCACCGCCTCGGGCTCGTCGACGGCGAGTACCCGGAAGACCACCGGCACCCGCACGGCGGGCGCGAGGAACTCGGCCGCTCCGTCTTCCACCCGGGCGGGCTCGCCCCACGGACGGCCGAAGGCCGTCAGAACCAGCTTCGTACCGGGCTCGACCCGGTCGGCCCCGATTGGCACGGCGGTCCTCCGGCCCCCGCGGGCGAAGACGACCGGAGGCCCTTCCGCCCGGGCCGCCGTCACCGTCGCCGCGAGGCACAGCGCCAGCAGGCAGAGGGAGACCGGCGGAGGAGAAGGGGACCATCCTGGAGGGGCCATCCGGATGCTCGCGCCACCGCGAGCTGGCCGCCCCACCGTTCGGTCGTTCCACCTCGGAAATGGGACGGGTCCTTTCACGAGCACAGTGCTCCACGGATTATGGTATGAGTGGTTCATGCATCACCCAGGCGCTGGCGCCGACGCTGACCAGCCGGTCGTTGAGGGCCAATTGGCCCAGGACGGTCGGATCGAGTCCGACGTGGCGGCGTCCGACCAGGGCCGCTCCGCTCGGCCCGGGGCCGGCCTGTTCGGCCGCGATGGCGTAGTGGAGGTTCACCTCGCCGTTGGCCGCCGTGGGAAGCAGCCGCAAGCGGACGCTGCCGGCCATCGCCGAGGCGGGCAGCTCGACGGACGCCGGATCGGTGCCCCGGCAGACGATCAGATAGGTCGTCGCAGCCCCCGCGCGGAAACCGGCATTGCCTTCGGCCAATTGCAGGGCCACGGCAATCGGCGGGTGCAGTGCTTCTCCTCGCTCGGCCGGAGCCACTTGAATGGTCGTGTCGTCGGCCGCGTACCAGCTCAGCGGCCCGGCCACCGATTCGTGCAGGGCGAATGCGTGGGCGATCTCGCGCCGTTGCTCCGGCGTGACGATGACCGCCGGCGGCCGGGCAACGGATTCCTCCGGGGCGATGACGGTACGCCGGCCGCGCAGGTACATGCCGCCGGCCACCAGAA
>SKJM01000681.1 GCA_007122045.1 Planctomycetales bacterium
CTGCTAGCAACTTTTGGGCCGGAATGGGCGCAAGTCTTTACGACACAAGAGGTTCGGCGATTCCGGGGGGCCATTCGGCTAACACCCGGCTAACACGCGAATTTTTCGGCAGAGCCGGTTGGAGTTCACGCTTCAGCGTGCGAATGAACCGGTGTGCGGCCTTCACAACACGCTAGAGCGTGAACTCCGACAGCTTGGGGAAAATGCAAGGTGCTGCCAAGCTTGGACACCTGGGTCGGGAAGAAGGCAGAGCGGGCATTCATGTGCCAAGCCACCGTGCTTGGCAAAAGGGCCCCCGGCCGCCTTCAGCGCTGCTGCTTGATCTGCTCCATCACGGAACGGATAGCGCGAAGTTGCTGGCGGATGGCGCCGGCATAGTCGCCCTGCGAGGTGGCGGCGTCGGCCCGGGCGGTGGCCTCGTCGAGTCGATTGAGGTCGACGTTCCAGTTTTCCTGGACCGCGCCCTCGCGGAGATCGGCCATCATCTGCTTCAGCCGCTCAGCGAAAGCGGCATTGGCGCCGCAGGTGGCCGCGCGGTAGGGTCCCTTGCCCAGGGGGCGGCCGTCGAACGCCTCGTCGCCCGGGCTTCCGCCATACCGCAGGATGACGGCGGCCAATCCAGCCGCCCCGGCAACCGCAAGGCCAATCAGGGCGGCCAAGTATTGTTCCAGAGCGGCCAGCCCCGCCGCGGCCAGGGCCGCCACGCCCAATAGGGTCCAAACCGCCGGATGCACGGGGCGAACCCCGGCTGCCGGAGCGGCGGCGTCGGCATTGGCCGAGCGGGTCAATTGCGGGCCGGTAACGCGGGCGACTACCACGGTGATGTTATCGGGCCCGCCCCGGAGGTTGGCCAAGTCGACCAGTGAGGCAACCGCCTCGTCCGGGGGGAGGCACATAAGCACCGTTCCCAATTCCTCGTCGTCGACCTGTCCGGACAACCCGTCACTGCACAGCAGGAATGTATCGCCCACGACGACCGGCAGAGGTCCCTCGAGGTCGACTTGGACTGTTTCGCTGGGTCCCAGCGACCGAGTGATGATGTTCTTGCCGATGACGTCGGAGGCGCCGTTTTCGGGCAGGCGTCCGGCTTGTTGCATCTCCCAGACCAGGCTGTGGTCGAACGTGAGTTGCTCGAAGCGGTTGCCGCGAAGGCGGTAGGCCCGGCTGTCGCCGACGTGGGCGACGATGGCGCCCTGCGGGAGTAGGACCAGCACCGTGCCGGTCGTTCCCATGCCGCGGAAATCGAGGCTCGCCTCACCCCGGCGATGAATTTGCGCGTTGGCGTCGAGGATGGCGGCGGCCAGGGCCTCGGGAGGGGGGACATCAGACCGCTTGGAGTACGTGTGGGTAACCGCCCCCGTTGCCATTTTGCTGGCCAGTTCGCCGGCGGCGTGCGCGCCCATACCGTCGGCTACCATGAACAGGTGGCCTCGCTTCTGCCAAGTGGCCTGACTGTCGGCCAGAAGCACCGCATAGCTGTCTTGGTTGTTGGCGCGCCGCAACCCGACGTCGCTCATCGCGGCGTGGTCGAGGCAATGGTCCCAGTTCGACGAGGAAGAATCCATGCGATTGGTGGAAGGCGAGGCTATCCCGGCAGGACGGGGCTTTGGTTGCCATTGTAGGTGCCGTGAACCGGAAACGCAATAGAATTTCCGGGGTTGGTCCGATTCGGCTTATTCGGGCTGGCACGGGGCGAGCATAATAACTATACTCCGCCCCACGCCGAAGCTCCAGTCGGACTGGTCTTGGGACGTTTTCTCCCGGTTGCAGGTGCAAGCGGGGGCTGGAGCGCTATTCAGGCAGCCGTTCACGGGTTGGGTTCATGACGAGGTCGCGCCGTCTTGCCGTTTCGCTCGCCCTTGCGCTGGTGTGTCTTTGCGGATCCGGCTGCGTCCGGCGGCGCCTGACCATTCGGACCAACCCGCCCGGCGCGCTGGTCTTTGTCGACGACTACGAGATCGGCACCACGCCCATTTCGACGAACTTCACCTATTACGGACAACGGAAGATCCGGCTGGTGAAGGACGGGTACGAGACGAAGACCGTGTTGCAGCCCCTGCCGCCTCCGTGGTACCAGTTTTTCCCGTTCGACTTCGTCACGGAAAACCTGATTCCCGGCGAGTTTCGCGACCATCGCACACTCACCTACAACTTGCAGCCCCAGGTGGTGGTTCCGACCGAAGCCGTGCTGGAGCGGGCCGAGCAGCTTCGGCGGGGCATGCATCAAGCCACGGCTACGACGCCGCCGGCGGTGCGGGTTCAGCCCGGGACCGCCACCCCCCCCCCGGTGGCTCCTTGGGGCCCGCGGCCGCCGACCGGGCCGACGTCTCCGATGCCGGAAATTGGCGGACAGCCGGTCTACCCACTGCCGCCGGGGGGGCCGTAGGGTGGGGTGGGTGCAGCAAGCGGCTTGCCGTTGTCACTCGGCCTCGGGATCGCGGATGTCGTAGCAGAACAGATAGTCGTCGTGGCGGAGGTAGAGGCGCCCGTCGCAGACGACCGGGTAGGCCCAACTCCGACCGCTGCCGCCGGGCGGCACGCGGAACCGGCTGACGATCTCGTGCTCCTCGGGAGTCGCCGGCACCAGGCCCATTTCGCCGCGATCACTGAAGGTGTAGAGCATTCCCTCGGCGTAGGTGACCGATCCCTTCCCCACGCCGCGCTCCATGTACATCGTCTGGCCGGTTTCCCATTCGAGGCAGGACCACCCGCCGCGCCACCGTGCGCCGTACAAGTACCCGTCGACCAGGACCACGCCGTCGTGGTGATTATCGAGGTCGGTGGTGGCCCAGACTTCTTCGACGTCCATGTCGTCGCCGTCGACGAGCACGCGCAGCAGGCGCGAGCCGGAACGGTATCCGCTGCTGATGAACACGTGGCCGTCGTGGAAGATCGGGCTCAGGGCGTTGATGTCGTGAGCCACTTTGTGAGGGAACCGCCAGTAGAGGCGACCCGTGTCGGCGTCGACGCAAATGGCCGCCCTGCCCGTCATGGTGAAAATCAGCCGCTTGCCCTCGTATTCGGCCAGGGTGGGCGTGGCGTAACTGGTGGCGTCGCCCGCCGCGCTTTCCGACTGCCAGACCGTCTCGCCGGTCCATTTGTCCAGCGCCACGACGGCCGTATTGGGGCCGCCGGGCGTGCTGATGACCCGGTCGCCGTCGATCAGGACCGACTCGGCCAGGGCCCAGGTGATGTTCGGCGCCCCGAAGCGTTCCAGCACCGACACGTTCCAGATCGGCTCGCCGGTTCGGGCGTCCAGACAGTAGAGTTCGCCCAGCGGGTTCTGGTAGTACAGCCGATTGCCATCGATCGTCGGCGTGCTGCGTGTGCCGGGATAGGCCTTGGCCCATGCGCCGCCGACGGGTGCTTGCCAGCGAACCTCGCCGTCCAGGGTCAGCGCAGTGACGACCGTGTTGTCGCCGATGTTGCCGGCCGTGTAGATCAGCCCGCCGGCGAGGCTAACCGTTGAGTATCCGCTGCCGATGCCCCGGGCCGTCCAGAGCAGCTCGGGGCCGTCCTCGGGCCACTCGCGGAGCAGGCCGGTTTCGGTCGAGATATTGTCGCCGCGCGGGCCCTGGAAGGCGGGCCAATACGGCGCGGTGGTGTCGGGCGCCATTTCGTCGGACACGTCAACCGGCGGCTCGGGGACGGACGGACCGACCGCCACCTCATCGGGCAACTCGGCGGCCGGCGACGGTTCGACCTCGGCCGATTCGGGTTCGCCACCCACCGACAGGGGGTCCACTGCGGTCTCGTCGAGTAGCACCTCCGTGTCGCCGGCCGCCGGTTCCTTGGGTTCTATCCGTTCCGTGTCGGGCGGGGCCGCTTCCGGCCGCCGGGCGCTCTCCCAGCCATCTTCGCCAACGGTGCATCCCAGCAACACCAACGCGATCACCCCCAGAAATAGTTCCAATCTGCTCGTTCTCGACCTCATGGGAAAGCCTTTCCTTCGCGCACACTCCGAGTCGGGTTGTCAAACCTTGGAAGGCGAGCGGCCGGAACTACCCTGCCGTGCCCGTACGGGGGACATTCCCGTCCGTCGAGCCACGAGAGAGGCAGGAGTATCCTGCCGAGCGATTCTCGACCTCTCGCTCACACAACCACTATCGAGTTGATTATCCCCCATTTCGTCGCGCCGGGCAATGTATCCCTGCCAAAGGGGGGGGCATGCGGGAGGGCGCGCGACGCAGCCATGGGTGGAAACCGGATCACCAACGGACTATCCTGGCGTCAAAGGTGCGTGCACTCCCGCTTGCACGTCGAGCGCCCCCGTCATCTATCCGGAAGCTGCCATGCATAGTCACCCTTGCGTCACCCAGTGTTGGATCACGCGACCGCTTTTCTTTCGGGCACGCAAGTTGCTGCTGCCGGCGTTGATGTTGGTCTTCGTCGCCGTGTGCGCAGCGGCGGATGACGCGGCCATCGCACGCCCGGTAACGGTCGATATTGGCTCGGCAGGCGACGAAGCCTACCTGGTGGAAGGCTTCTACGGCCGCGAAGGCCCTAACCCGCAGTCGAAGCTCCCCTTGGCCCGGGACGAAACTTTCCGGTGGGCCGCCAACGACTTCGTCGTGGAGTTGCCGGTGGAACCGGGCAGGGCCCAGGAGGTGGCGCTCCGGGCGCTGTTAAACCGGCCGGTACTGTTTTCGGCGGGCGAGCGGTGGGCGACGGTGGTCGCCGGCCAAGGGGTCCCGCCCGTCGAGGGCCGTTTCATCGTTCCGGCCGACGTGATCGGGTCGAATCGCCGGCTGCGGCTGCGCGGCCGCGCCGTGTATCCCCGCGTACCCGGCGCACGCGACACCCGCGAACTGTTCCTGCTCATCGCCGGGCTGGAAGTGCGCCCCCTTTCGGAGGAGGTGGCGAAAGCGGGTACCCTGCCACCCATCGCCACACCGCTGCCCGAAAGCCATCTCGACCGCATCCGCCACACCGAGCGGCGGCCGCCCAGCGCCGACCCCGAGGCCTTCGCCGTGTGGCTTGCGGCCGAGCGGGCAAACCTGGTCTCGCTCGGTACGATGAACGGGCGCGGGCAGGTGTTTTTCCCCACCGACCTGGCCGCAATGCATCCCTCGGCCCGCCCCGGCTACCTGGAGGAGGTCATCCGGGCGCTTCGGCGGCGCGACATCGGCGTGCTGAGCTGGGTCGTATTCAACGCCCAGGACTTGCGCAATGCCGACGACTTCGAGCCGGCCCGCCGGTATCTGCAGTGGCAAATGCAGTACATCGACGAGCCGGGCGTCGATTACGGCACGCGGCCCCGCGTGGGCATGTGCGTGGTCAGCTCGCCGTACATCGAACATCATGCGAAGCTGCTGCGGCAGGCGGCGGCGTTCGACCTCGACGGGTTCTTCTTCGACGGCTTCTACTTTGGCGGCATCCCCCACCCGTCGCGGCCCGGCTGCGTGTGCGACTTCTGCAAGGAGAAGTTCCACGCCGACACGGGCCTCGAACTGCCCACCGTGGTCGATTGGACCAGCCCGGCCTTCAAACGCTGGGTACGCTGGCGCAACGACCGGCTGCTGGCGGTGGCCCGGTATTTCCAGGAGCAAATACGCGAGGTCAACCCGAAGGCCACGTGCGCGTTCAATACGAACCACTGGCCGTTCGGCGGGAAGGATTGGGAAACGGCCGTGCCGATGTGGCGGATCGACGATTTCGGCGTTTCGCAGCACGGGTACACGACCGATTTCTCGCAGAAGTGGCTCATGCTCGGGTTCAAGGCCCGGCTGGGGCGCGACATGAACCCGGCCCATACCGACCTGTGGCGCACCGGCCGCCTGATGGGCACCTGCGGCCCGCGGCGCGAGCCGAACTGGGCGTGGCACGAGTTGGAACTGCTCACCTTCGTGCTGGCCGGGCCCACGTACGGCATCAGCACGTGGCACGGCGGTATGGAGGGGCCGGTCGAGCTGACCGCCCGCATCCACACCGAGGCGGCCAAGCGCGAGCCCTACTTCTCGCGGCGGCACCTAGCCGACGTCGGCGTGCTGGCCTCGCAGAATACCCACGACTTCTACGGGCATATTCCCGGCACCGACAATTTGGCCGACTACCGCGACAGTTTGCTGGGCACGTGGTCGGTCCTGACCGATCATCACGTGCCGTTCGAGTTCCTGTTCGACAACCAGCTTCCCGACGCCGAAACCCTCGGCCGGTACCGCACGCTCGTGCTGCCGGGCACGGCAGCCCTTTCCCGGGCCGATACCGAACGCCTGGCCCGGTGGGTGGAGCAGGGCGGCCGGCTGATTACCACCGCCCGGACGGGCGCGTACGATGAATGGGGCGAACCGCACACGCTGTCGCTGCTGGTCGATTTGTTCGGCATCGACCCGGCCCGGCAGGCAACCGTTTCACAGGGCGAGGGGGCGGTAACGCATCTGCCTGCCGATCCCGGCCTGGCGTGGACCCGCCGGCGCGAGCTGGCCGCGGCCGGGCTGCTTGTCGACACAGTGCGGGCAGGCCGCCCGCCGCTGCCGCTCGAAGTGGACGGCCCGCCCTGGCTGGTGGCCAACCTGTTCCTCAACCCCGACAATCCGGCCGAGTACTGGGTGCAACTGCTGAACGTTTCGCACAAATACCCGGCGGGCGACGCCGGGTTTCGCGGCCTCGGCCTGCCCGTGCCGGAGGACAAACGCCGCGGCAACGACCAGTACGGCTGGCCGCTGGTGCCCATCGAGAACATCCGGCTCCGCCTGCCGGGCACACCCCTTGCCGCCGCTCGCCTCGCCATCGCCGGCCGCCAACTCACCCCCGACGCCGACGGCTGGCTCACCATTCCCCGCCTCGAGCTGCACGACGTGGTAGTGCTCAAAAAACGGGACAGGTCCGATATTGACAAAGTAGGCAATTTGCGGTAGCTTCACGTCATGCGTCGAAGTGCCAGAATCGCGCCGGGAGGGATGGTGTTCCACGTGCTCAACCGTGGGGTGGGCGGCGCTGCGCTGTTCGAAAAGGAGCTGGACTACCAGGCGTTCGAGCGCGTAATGTTCGACACCCTTCCCGACGCGCCGATGCGCATTTGCGGCTACTGCCTTATGCCCAACACTGGCACTTGCTACTGTGGCCCGAACGCGACGGCGACTTGGGCCGCTTCATGCAACGGCTGACGGTTACCTTCTTGGGAGCGGCCTATGAAGATTGCGTATTTTGATTGTGCGAGTGGGATCAGTGGCGATATGACGCTGGGGGCGCTGGTCGATGCCGGCGCGGATTTGGGCGTGATGAATCGGGCGATCGGCTCGCTCGGGTTGCCCGGCTGCCGGCTGCTCGCCCGCGAGGTGAAAAAACACGCGCTGCGCGCCACCCAGGTGACCGTCCAGTACGAACCGGAACACCAGCACCGGCACCTGCACCATATTTTCGCGTTGCTCGACGGGGCCGAGTTGACCGGGCGGCAGCGGCAAACCGCCCGGCAGATATTCACCCGGCTGGCGGAAGCCGAAGCGAAGGTGCACGGAGTGGCCGTGGAGAAGGTGCATTTCCACGAGGTGGGCGCCGCCGATTCCATCGCCGACGTAGTGGGAACGGCCGTGGGCCTGGACGTGTTGGGCGTCGACCGGGTCGCGGCGTCGCCGGTTCCGACCGGCTGCGGCCGGGTGCGCATCGCCCACGGCGAGGTAAGCATCCCCGCCCCCGCGACCGCCGAGCTGTTGCGCGGCATTCCCGTGGCCGAGTCGGCCATCGAGGCCGAGTTGACCACGCCCACCGGGGCCGCCATCCTGGCCACGCTCGCCGAACGGTTCGGACCCGTACCGTCGATGACCGTCCGCAGGATCGGGTATGGCGCCGGCCAGATGGACTTGCCGGAACAGGCGAACGTCCTGCGGGTCATTCTGGGAGAAACTGCCGGCGCCGAGGAGCAGGAAGTGTGCCTCGTGGAGACGAACCTCGACGACACCAGCGGCGAGATGATCGGATACGCCATTTCGCGGTTGTGGCAGGCCGGTGCGCTCGACGTGTTCACCACGGCCATCCAGATGAAGAAGAACCGGCCGGCGGTCAAGCTGAGCGTGCTGTGCCGGGCGGCCGACGCCCCGGCGGTCGAAGGCGTGCTGTTCCGCGAGACGACCACGCTGGGCGTGCGCCGCTGGCCCGTGGCCCGCCAGGTGCTCGCCCGGACGACGCATCGGGTGGCGACCCCCTGGGGCGAGGTGGAGGGCAAGGTGGGTTACCCGCCCGAGGGCCTGCCCCGCTTCTCGCCCGAGTTCGAGTCGTGCCGCCGGATGGCTGCCGAGCACGACGTGCCGCTGCGCGAGGTGTACGACGCCGCCCGAAAGGCATTCGACCTGAAAAGCCTATGATCCTCCTCGCCCAATTCGACTCCCTGACGCTGTTCGTCCTCGTGGCGCTTGGGCTGACGATTGCCATCCTGATGATGCGCGCGCACCGATACCTCGCCCGCCAGAAGGACGAGCGGGCGCTGGCAGTGCCGCCGCGGCCAAAGCCGGAGCGGGCGACGCGGCTGATGGACGGGCCGGCGGAATTGGCGCGCTGGGAGGTGGAAATGCACCAGACGGCGCGCGATCTGTCAGCGGAGCTGAACAGCCGGATTTCCGTATTGCGGGCGATGGTGGCCGAAGCCGACCGCGCCGCGGCGCGGCTGGAGGAGGCACTGCGGATAGCGTCGGAAGGTAGGCCGGAGCCGACCGGCGCGGAAGACAACGCCGCGGCGGGCGAGAGCCCGTCGCCCCGTGCGGAAGCCTCGGCGGAAGCTGTCTACACGCTGGCCGATTACGGGTTCCCCACCTCCGACATCGCCGCCCGACTGGGCCGACCCCTCGCGGAGATCGAACGCATCCTCCGGGCTCGAAACAAGTAGGGTTCACCCCGTTGGGCAGGCACCGCGCCGGCTAAAGCCGGAACTCCAGCATCGTGGTCCATCGCCGCGCTGCGAGTGCGTACCGGCGTCCCAAGCGGCCGGCATCTATCGTACCAGCGCTCTCCGCCCGCCGGCCGCCCCTGGGACACGCCCCACGGCATCCCGGTCACGGCATGGGGAAGAAATCGCCGGTATCCTGGAACGGCCGCGGCGCCGTGGGAACGCGGTACAATTCCGTTTCCCGATGCAACTGCTGGAGATTGCGCTGCTGCCGCTGGAGATTCTCCTGGATAATCTGAAACTCGTTCCGGAACTGCTGGTTCTGGTGATGCTGCTCGACAAACGGCCGGACCAGCGTGTTGTAATTGTCGAAGTCGAGGCCTTCGGGCCTTTCGAGATGCAGGAACGGGCTGACCACGGGAAGCTGCCGGTAGTCGGAAAACGGCTTGACGATGCTGCCTCCCACGCCTGCCCCCCCTAGAGCCCCTGTTCCGATCTGCGCCGGTTGCGGCATGCGGTGCCGGTTGTGCATGGGCATGCCGACAGCGCCGGTCGGGGGGTTGGGCATCTGTGCAGTGCCGGGCATCCCACCGGCAGTGCCGGGGAACTGCGGACCCATGTGGCCCGGATGTGTGGGAAAGGCGGGGCCGCGATGCATTCCGGCATCGGGCGCCGTCGGGACGGGGGGCATCTGCTGCCGCGCCGCATGCGACGGCGATGTCGCCGGCGCCTGAGCCCTCGGCTGATAGGGTGAAGCGCCGGGCTGGGCGGGACTGGCCGGGGCCGCACGGCCCGGCGCCTGAATCGCCCCCCCATGAAGCTCGGACGCCGCCACCCGAAATGCGGGTACCGACAGGTTCGGCGAACCCTGCAGTTCGGGAACACCCACCTCGGGCAGTATCCATCCGCCCAAAACAACCGCTCCGGTAAGCAAAGTCGCATTCATTTCAACACCCTCCTGGGCACTCGCGTACCCTTTTCAAGGGCCAATAAACCCGCACCGAAGGGCGTTGGGCCACTCGGTGCCGACCAAGCCGGAGTCGACAGGCTGCGTTCACCGCGCGGGCTAGACACCTGCCAATCTCCGGAGCCTCC
>SKJM01000224.1 GCA_007122045.1 Planctomycetales bacterium
AGGCCCGAGCCGCCATTCTCGACGTCCGCCCGCTGATGGTCCGCTCGATGCACGCCGACCAGCCCTGGCACTGGACGCACAACGTGGGCGGGGGCGACTACTTCCGTCTGTTCGACCCCGACGGCCGCCGCGTGCCGCACGCGCGCATGCGCACCGCCTACCAGCGCTACGGCCCCTGCCTGACGGAGGTGACCTACGCGGGCCGCACCGGCACCGGGCTCGAACATTCGGCCACCGTGAGCCTCGCCCGAACCGACGACATCGTCCGCGGCGTCTACCGGCTGCGGCTCGACGTGACGCGGCCGATCGAGTTCTCCCGCTTCGTCCTCTTCCAGATCGGGGCCGATACGTACAGCTACACCGGCGAGCGGAAGATGGCCCTGGGCAACGAGGCGGGCCTGCTGCGGGAATGGGCGACCGAGTGGGGCGGCGACACCTATCGCGGCGAGCCGGTCGAATGGACCGGCCGCGTGCCGTGGGCCTCGCTGCACCAGGCGGTGCCCCGGCTGAAGCCCGACAAGCACGGCGCCTGGGCGAACCGCGGGTTGGTGCTCCGGCGGTGGAGCGCGCGGCTCGGCGGCCGGGAGGCCGCGCCCTGGATCGCCGAGCGCGGCGTGCGGGCGCGCGGCGTCGACACCTCGACGCTCGACGTCCTCCCGCCCCCCGGCCTCGCACGCCTCGAACCGGGCGACTTCGTCGAGGCGACCTTCGAACACCTCGTCCTCCCGCAATTCGCCGCCGACTATTACGGCCCCAACGAAGCCCTGCGGGCCGCCTTGCATGAGCATGAAAACACCTGGCGCATGGTGCACCGCGAGGCCGTCGGGAACGACCGCCGCGTCGAAGTCGCTACCGGCACGCTGGAATCGCTGCACCCGGCCGTCACCGTCCGAACTGACGGCGATGAAGCCGCGTTCACGCTCACCGGAGGGCTGGGCTTCGTGCCGATCACCTTCGACGGCCTCACCTCGCCTCGCGGCCACGTGCTGTACGTCGACGGGCAACCCCTCGACCAGAGCGTGCACGGCAACGACTTCTGGCAAACCGACTACGACCCCGCCGCCCGGCGCTGGAGCCGCACCTACAATATCCCTGCCGCCGGCGACCGCCCGCGCACGATCCGGCTTCGATCCGCGCCGTGACGCCCTCGCCGCCGCGCAAGGGGTGGGAGCAGTATTACAACAGCGATTTCAAGTGCTTCACGCTCCGCTCGGCCTGGTCCACGGTGCCGCATTCGACCGAGAACACGATGTCGCGCGGGCAACGGCGGCAGATTTCGATGATCCGCGCCCAATCGAGCACGCCGTCGCCGCAGGCGCACCCGACCGGGGTGCCGGTCACCTTGCCCCGCTCGGCCTCGGAATGCTCGATGGAAATGTCCTTTGCGTGGAGGTGGACCAGCCGGTCGGCCACCCGTTCGAGCCAGGCGTACACGTCGGCCCCGGCCAGGTAAGCGTTACCCGTGTCGAGGTTGATACCGATCGAGGGCGAGTCGACCAGGTTGTAGATGCGGTCGAGTCCGTCGGGCGTTTTCGAGTACTGGGCGTGGCATTCCAGGCCGATGAGGATGCCCCGCGGCTCGGCCACGAAGGCGGCCTCCTGCAAGGTGTAGCGCATCAGCACGTGGTCCTCTTCCTCGGTGGTCCAGGGAGCCTTGATGCCCTCGTCGGTGTTCACCACCGGCGCCCCGCACTCGGCCGCGCAGCGGATGGCCAGTTTCAGGTACTCGCAGTGGCGCTCCGGGCGGCCCATCGGCCCGTGCGACTGGAGGCCCGAAATTCTCAGCCCGTGCTGCTCGGCCAGGCGGCGCATGCGCAAGGGGTCGTCGAACAGCGAGACGGTGTGGAAGTACCCGGCCTCGCTCATCAGTTCCCGGCCGAAGTGGACCATGGGCTCGATATACTCGTAGCCCAGTTCGGCGGCCTTCGCCACGCCCCACTCGAACGGCTTGTCGTGATGGCGGACGGCCTCGAGGTTCATTCCGACGGCAATGTTTCCCATGGCTTAGTCTCCTTGGTTGGGGGATTGGGATTCGGACCAGAGCGATTCGATCAGTTCCAGGGTTCGCTCGACCAGTTCGCGGCCGCCTTCGGGGCCCACGGCGGTGCTGGCCGGAACCGCGCCGTACGCGCCGCCCGCCACCGAACGGCGCGTCGGAACGTACGTACCGCCGCCGGCAAGCTGCACCACGAACGTCTGCACCGCCCGGCTCCGCTGCTGCATCTGCACGCCGAAGTCGAGGTACAGCTCGAACGGGTTGGTGGCCATGGCCATCTCACCGATGCGCACCACGTGGACCTCGTACGGGATCTTGGGCTCGGTCTGCTGGAGTTCGAAACGCTCCATGACGCGGGCGCCCCGCATGGTGAGCCGGTACGCCCGCGTTACGTCGGTGTACCACCTGCGCTTCTGCCGGATTTCCGGACTCTCCTCGATGGCCCGGCGCATTTGCTCGTAGCGCTCCCGCGACTGGTTCGAATCGCGCACGGCCGCCTCCACGTCCTGCTCGGAGATCAGCCGCCGGGTCAATTCGACCTGCTCGACGCGAT
>SKJM01000569.1 GCA_007122045.1 Planctomycetales bacterium
ATTCTCAATGAAGCGGGCAGGCGTCTTGGAGCCTCCGCAACGGGCCTGGCGAACGCCGGGGACGGACCGAAGCACCGGGCCCTGCCGGCGATCCTGCTGGTCGGGCCATCGCAATCGCTGGCCATCGTGACGCTCGGACTCGCGCTGCTGGTGTGGCTGATTACTCGCCCGTTTCGTGCCGGGAAGGACGAGCACGCCCGCGCGCCCCCGTGGTACGGCGCGCTCGCCGTCTGGCTATTGGCATTCGGCGTGGGCCTTGCGATTTCGCCCGCGATGTCGGTTGGAGCGCACTCGTCGCTGTACTTTCTGGCCGAACCCGAAGTGCAAAAGGCGATGAACCTGGAGGGCCCGGGGGTAGTGACACTGATCCGCTGGCAAGCCTTTCACGCGCCGGTCCTCACCCCGCTGGCGGCCGTCACCTTGCTGTTGATCTGGCTAAGTGGGCACAGCCTAGCCTTCATGTTGTACAATGGGAATCGACGGTTCCGAGGGATAGTGCTCGGTGGCGATATCGGCCAGCGAGCCGTCGAACGCGGCACGCTCGTCTGGCCCAACGGCGTCGACTTCTGCCCCGACGTTCTCTATGCGGAAGCCACAGGCAAGCCGATTTCCGACACGGGCTCGAAACTCGAACCGGCCTGATCCAGCAACGGTCGCATCATGCTCCAGTTCCATCACTCCCGGCCGAATGCCGCAACGCGAATCCCTGATCCCGGCCTGACCCTGGAACGCCCTGGACTTCCGATGGCTTCGTTACGGCATCCGCACACTGAAGGTGATTTCTGTTCCGAGGGCCTCGGCGTAACGGTACAGGGTGTCGACCGTGGGGTTGACATAGACGCCGTTCTCAAGGCGGCTAATGGCCGACCGGTCCATTCCGCTACGGTTGGCGACGTCGGCCAGGCTGAGCCCTTGGGCTTGCCGGTGTTTCTTCAACGCGACGAGCATGGCCTGCAGATCCAGGTATTCACCGTGGGCGACCGCGTCGCGCGCGTCGCCGGTTGCCAGCAGATCGTCCAGTGAGGGCCGCTCCCGCTGGAAGCGTTCCCGAATCTCGTCCAACTCCCGCTGCTCGGCCGGGCTTCGTTCGATCTTTCGATGGATTCGCTGCTTTGTCATGGTTTCACCTCGCGCCCCTGGGTTCAAATCCCAAATGACCTGAATCATCGCCGTCTCCCCTCGCGCCACGTGTTGTATTATTTTACAACATTGGGGCCGCGCTGTCAATGGCAACCAATGCCCGATTGACAGCGGGAAGCGGCGGCATGACAATACCGCCTATGGAACCCACCCGCGAACTGGGCAACCAACTGTTCCGCGAAGAGGTGCTCGCCGCGCGCGCCATGAGCCCCGAGGAGAAGCTGCGCGCCGGCCCACAGCTCTTTGACTTCGCTTGCAGGGTGGCCATGGACGGCATTCGCAACCAGTTCCCGAACGCCGATGAGCAACGGGTGCGGGAGATCCTGGCCGAGCGGGTGAACCTGGGGCGGATCCTGGAGGGGCAGCCTTGACCAGTGATCAGGCAACCGCCGCAGTCGTCGACGTGCTGGACGCACTCCAGGTGCCGTACCTGCTTGTGGGGGCCCTTTCCAGCAATTTGTACGGTATCCCGCGATCGACGAAAGACGCGGATTTCCTCGTCCTCCTTTCGGAAGGCGACATGGCCGCAATCGCTGCCCGGCTTGGCCCACAGTTCCGCCTGGATCCGCAACTCACCTTTGAGACCGTCACGGCCAAGACGCGTTACATCGTCCACTTGGTGGACGTGCCGTATCGCATCGAGTTCTTTCGCATGGGTGACGATCCTTTCGACCGGGAACGCTTCGCTCGCCGCAAGCAGTGGTCCCTTCTTGGAAGACGTGTCTTTGTTCCCACTCCGGAGGATGTCATCATCGTGAAGCTGCGTTGGTCGTTGGCGCTGGAGCGACCGAAGGACGCTGAGGACGCCAGAGGCATTCTGGCTGTGCAGGGCGACCGACTCGATTGGGATTACATCAACCACTGGAGCGCCGTTCACGGAACGCGGGAACTGCTGGACCGGCTCCGCGCGTCGATACCTGCAGTGTGACGCGGCGGCCAGGGGCGCTCGATGCGGCGGCCGTCGGGGGTGAACTCGACGGGCGGGAGGATGGTGCCGTCGGCGTCGCGCGGAAGCCGGCTTTCCATGGTGGGAAACTCGTCCTGACGGTACGAACGGTTCACCAGCGGCGCCGTCCGCATGCGCGGCCGGTACGGCGACTGACCGTACACGCACTCGATGGTAATATCCGACGGCGGGTAGTTCGACCGCCGGAACAGCGGATGCTCCGGATCGGGATCGGCCATCTCGCGCACCTCGCGCTCGCCGCGGTAGGGGGCCAGTGTATCGACCCAAAGGATCAGCGTCAGCAGGTCGTGCGGGTCCATCTTCACGTCGTGGTGCTCGCCGCCGCCGGCAATCTCGACCAGCTTGCTGCGGTAGGAAAGCGTGGAAAGCGGCGGTACGGTCAGGTAGTCGACCGGCCGCCACGGCGCCTGCTGGGCGATGACCGTGCCGGCGATGCCGTG
>SKJM01000209.1 GCA_007122045.1 Planctomycetales bacterium
ATGGACGACGTGCGCGTGCTGGCCGTGTGCGACGTCGACAGCAACCGGCGCATGGCCGCGAAGAAGCACGTCGAGAAGGCCTACCGCGACGACCCGGCCTACGGCGAATGCGCCGAGTACAACGACTTCCGTGAGCTGCTCGCGCGCAAGGACATCGACGCGGTGTGCATCGCCACGCCCGACCACTGGCACGCGATCGGCATCATCGAGGCGTGCAAGGCCGGCAAGGACGTGTTCTGCGAGAAGCCGCTCACGCTCACGCTTCTGGAGTCGCAGTGGTGCATCGAGGCGGTGCGGAAGCACAAGCGGGTGTTCCAGACCGGCACGCAGCGGCGGGCCAGCCACCACTTCTGCCACTTGGTGGAACTGGTGCGCAGCGGGCGGCTGGGCAAGATCCACCGGGTCGAGGTGAGCGTGGGCCACCCCAGCGACTGGTGCGACCTGCCCGAGGAGTCCATGGAGCCGGGGCTCGACTGGGACCTGTGGCTGGGCCCGGCGCCGAAGCGGCCGTACCATTCCATCCTCAGCCCGCGCGGTGTGCACGACCACGCGCCCCAGTGGCGGCGGTACCGGGAGTACGCCGGCGGTCGCCATGCCGACCTGGGCGCACACCTGTATGACGTGGCCCAATGGGCGCTCGACCTGGACGGCACCGGCCCGGTGGAAATCTTCCCGCCCGAGGACCCCAACGCGGTCCGCGGCGCCCGCTGCCGTTACGCCAGCGGCGTGGAGATGGTCCACGCGCCGGGGGCTTCGGCCTGGGGCCCGGGCAACGAGATCATTGTGTTTCACGGGTCGGAGGGCACCCTGCGCAGCGACCGTGGCGCCCGGCTGCGCAGCGATCCGCCGGAACTGGCCGCCGAACGACTCGGCGACGAGCACCGGTTCCTGTACCGCGCGCCGGGGCTGAACCGCAATTGGATCGACTGCATCAAGTCGCGCGAGACGCCGGTGGCCGACGTGGAAGCGGGGGCCCGGACCGCGGCCATCGCCATCCTGGGCAACCTGGCCTACTGGAACCGCCGCCCCATGCGCTTCGACCCGCAGCGCTGGCGGTTCGTCGACGATACGGAGGCGAACACGTGGCTCGACTACGAGCGCCGCGACCCGTGGCAGTTGCCCAGCGTGTAGGGAGTGGCGGGAACTGGCTGCAGGCCGTTTTGGAGTGCGGCGGCTCGACGCCGCTTTCTCTCTCATTTTGCGACAGCTTTGCGAGTCGCGGGAGGTGTGATACGAACACGGATAAATGACAAAAGGCACAGCCAAAGCGGCGTCGAGCCGCCGCACTCCAAAGGGCCGAAAGAAAACGCCATCATGCACAAGGAGACCCTACCCATGTTCACAGGGCGGCGACTATTGTCGAGAACCTATCCCAGGAATGGGCCCATAACGCTACCGGCCAAACTGCCGGGTGCTTCCATCCGTTACCGCGCTTCGTGGGTTTCGGCTGCCCTGGTTTCGCTGGCGATCGCCGCGGCCGGCGCCGGGGCCGCGAGCGGCGCCGAGCCCTATCGGTACGATTTCGGCGGCGCCGGAACCCCGCCCGCACAAGGGTACGTTCGCGTGACCATCGAGGATAAGTACAGCGACCAGAAAGGCTACGGGTTCGTTCACTCGCCCGCCGGCCCGCGCGGCTTCCGCACGCGGGGCATCCACAAGGATACGCGCCTCGATACGCTGGTTTACGACCAGGGCGGGCTGGCGTTTGTCCGGGATCTGCCCAACGGCGACTACCTCGTTTCCCTGGCCAGCGGCGACGCCCAATACGACGGCAACGCCGCGATCCAATTGAACGGCCAGGAGGTCGGCGGGCTGCGGGCGACCGGCGACGGCGGCTTCGTCGTGCTGACGGCATACCGGGTGCGCGTCGGCAACGGACGACTCAAGGTGCAGATCGGCGGCGACTACGGCCGGCTGAACTATCTGGAAATCCTGCCGTTGAGCGAGGCCGAGGCCCTCGGCGTGGAAGGCTCCGACGACGCCCGGAAGACCCTCACCGTGACGGTGCCCAGCCCCGTCCCCGTCGCCGAATTCTCCCTCGATCGCGACGCGTTCGGCCCGCTGGTTCGGGTGAACCTCGACCGGATCCAGAACTGGACGGCCGTGCCCGGCATCGAGCGCCATTGGCCGGTGCGCGAAGACGACGAGAAGACCCAGCCGGCGCATGCCATCGTCTCGAACATAAGAGACGTCGACGGCAACGGCAGGCTCGACGTGTTCCGGCAGATTATCGAGGTGCCCTATTCGCAAGTCGCCCGCTTTGCCGAAGACGGCCGCCTGGTATGGAAAACCGAGAGGCTGGCGCCCGCCGCCGGCGACGAGACGGGCATACACATTGTCGACATCAACGGCGACGGGCGGTACGAACTGGTCATCAGCCAGACCGGCATGCTGTATTGCATCAGTGCCGACACGGGCGAGATCCGATGGCAGGTGAAGACGGGCGAGGGCGGCACGGGCGGCCCCGGCGACTGGGATTACCCGATGGTGATCGGCCACTTCACCGACCGGCGGAAGAAGGGCGCGGTGGTGCGCGCCGGCCTCGAC
>SKJM01000560.1 GCA_007122045.1 Planctomycetales bacterium
CCGTAAACCACTCCTGCGTTACGGTGAATCCGCGTTTCGTCCGATGAGCCGCCCGAGCCACTCGGCGGCATGGACGACGAGCAGCCGGTCGGTTTCGATCACTTCGGCAATGCGGCAGACGAGAATACGCCGGCCGGCGCCGATCATATCAGCGGTCCGATGCAGCCGATCGACCATTTCTGTCGAAGGAAATAGGCCCCGTCGAAGGTTCTTGCGAGGGTTGTTTTCCCACACTGCCACGGGCCCATGACGGCCACGGCGGGGAACTTGCCCAGTTTGTCGCGTACTTGGTCGGTCCAAACTCGTTCAATCATGTCTTGTATTATGGGAATCTATTCCCAGATTGCAAGGCCAAAGCGGTTCCGGCGCGGTCGTCCGGTTGCGCGGCAACGAAGGACCCCACATCGTCACATCGTCACGCGATCCACTTCCGTCGGATGTTCCGCAGGCTCACCGCGAACAGCGCGGCGCAGAACGCCATGAGCACCGTGAAGTTCAGCCACAGCGGCATCTGCCCGCGCTGGTGCACCGAGGCGTGGAGCACGTCGGCCCCGTAGGTCAGGGGCAGCGCATAGGAGACCGGGCGAAGCCACATCGGCAACTGCGCGATCGGGAAAAACAGCCCGCAAAGGAACAGCATCGGGAAGCGGAAAAAGTTCGAGAAGGCCTGCGCCTCGAACACCTCTTTGACCGAGACGGCAATGAACAGGCCCAGGAACGCCGAACTGACGGCGATGAGCACCACGGCGGGCACCAGCAACGCCCAAGCCACGCCGGAAAGGTCGGTCAAGAAGGCCGCCAAGACCACCGGCACAAACGCGTTAGCGATGCCGAACAGAATGGCGCCGCTCGTCTTGGCCAGCATGAGCAATTCCAGCGGGATGGGGGCCAGCAGGAGCCGCTCGAACGAACGGCCTTTCTTCTCGAAGGTGACCGTGACGGCCAGCAGACTGGTCGTGCCGAACAGCACCGACAGGGCCATCACGCCCGGCAGCAGCTCCAGGACGCTGTCCCTCCCCGCGCCGGAGCGAATGAAGAACATGCCGGTCCACGCGAGGGGGAAGATCAGGCCCCAGCTAAGGTTGGGCGGTTTGAGGTAGTAGGTCCGCACGTCCTTCAGCAGGATGTTCCAGAATACGATCCACGCCGTCATGCACCGCCTCCGATCCCGGCCTTGTCGTTCTCCTGCCGCATGGCAGCGGCCTCGATGCCGGTAACTTGCACGAACACGTCCTCGAGCGAAGGCCGAATTCGCCGGGCCTCGGTCACTTCGGCGCCGCGGTCTTCCAGGAATCGCACGAGCGGGCCGACCCGCACCGGCTCGGCCGACTCGACGCGAATGCCTTCCCGGCCGGCCGCGTGGCACTGCAAGTGGGGGAACACGGCCGCCATGGCGTCGCACAGCCCGGCCACGTGGTTCGCAAAGAAGAACTGCACCACCTCAAGGCCCTCGGTCTGTTGCATGAGGTTGGCCACCGTGTCGATCCGGACGATTCGCCCCTCGACGATAAAGGCGATGCGGCGGCACAGCCGCTCGGCCTCCTCGATGTAGTGGGTGGTCAGGAAGATCGTGGTGCCCCCGGCGTGCAGGTCGGCGATGAGCTGGCGGATCTGCCGGGCGCCGGCCACGTCGATGCCGGTGGTGGGCTCGTCGAGGAACAGGATGGGCGGCCGGTGGATGATCCCCGCGGCGATGGTGAGCTTCCGCTTCATGCCCTTCGAGTAGCCGCCGAACCGGCGCTCGGCAGCGCCGGCCAGGCCGAAGCGGGCGAGCAGCTCCTCAGCCCGGGTCCGGCGGTCGGCCTTGCTCATGCCGTACAGGGCTCCGCAGAAGCACAGGTTCTCGCGGCCGGTCAGTTCGGGGTAGAGGTTGCTCTCGTCGGGCACGACGCCCATCAGGTGCTGGGCGGCTTTCGGGTTGGCGGAGCAGTCGATGCCCGCAATGCGCATGGCGCCGGCGTCGGGCCGGGCCAAGCCGGTGAGCATGTTGATCGTCGTGGTCTTGCCCGCCCCGTTCGGGCCGAGAAAGCCGAACACCTCCCCCTCGCGCACGTCGAAATCGACGCCGGCGACCGCCTGCACCTCGCCGAACCGCTTCCGCAGGCCGCGCACCTCGATCATCGGCTCCGGCATACCGCCCTACTCATCTCGGGGGGTAGTGCATGGGTGCTCTTTCACCTCGCCGTGGCACTGGCGAATCTGCTCCGGCGAGCACGTTTCGGGCTTGTCTTTCAGGTTTTCGGGCTTCTGGCAGCCTCCGGTTCGATCGTTACAGCACATGGGGATGCTCCTTGGTTGGGTTCGCCGGTCCGGTGGTCCGGGTCCAGCAGGTTGTCGATTTCCGCCCGCCAGGCGGCGAGCGTCTCCTCATTCAGGTGGTAATGGACGAAGTAGCCGCGCTTTTCGTCGCTGACGAGTCCGGCGTCGCGCATGACGCGCAGGTGTTGGGAGACGGCGCCGGGGGTGACGTCGAGTCGGGCGGCCAATGCGCCGACGCACAGCGCCCGGCCTTTGAGCAACTGCACGATCTGCACGCGTGTTTCG
>SKJM01000626.1 GCA_007122045.1 Planctomycetales bacterium
CAGGACGGCAATCCGTTGCCAATCCAAACAGTCCGGCCCCAGCGCGTCGTAGATCGCCAGGGCATGTTCCCAATCCTCCTCGCCATCGATGGTCAACCGCACGTCGTCGCGGTCGATCTCCGGCGGGGCGGGAATCAGCCGGAGCCGAAACCGCTCGGGATGGGAATAAATGTAACGTGTCACGTGCGCCCGGTCGGACGGGTCCTTGGCCGCGCGCGCCGCCTTGTGAATCGCGCCGGCGCGGACCCACTCAGCGTACACCCCCACCGGCGAGAGGATGGCCGGGCGGCCGTCGGCCGACATGTAACTGACGTAATCGCACTCGGGATGCGCTTCGGCCGTCCGCACCAGCCGATCGATCAGCACGGGGTCGACAAAGGGGCTGTCGCCCCGCACCCGCACGACCGACCGCGCCGGATACTGCTCCAAGGCGCGCGCGAACCGTTCGAGCGGGTCCCCGCGATCCCCCATGTAGACGGGCACGTCCATCGGCACCAAGTCGGCCACGAAATGGTGCTCCGGCGCATCGCACGCCACCACGATGACGCCGTCCAGCCGGGTGCTGTCGGTCACGCGGCGAATGACCCATTCCAACAGCGGCCGACCCCCCAGCCGCCGGCGCAGGTGGCAGTTCGGCTCGTGCGGGGTCTGGCACGCCTGAACAATCCCCAAGGTCCCAAGCATCCGATGCACCCACTCCGTTCGAAAGACCTGTTGCGGAAGTCCCAGCCGTTTGGGAGACGGATTCGTCTCCCGTGATTCTTTGGACAGTAGGGTCAGTCTATCACGTTTCGCAGCGGAAGGTCAAGAGCGGGAAAGGGGCCCCATGGCGAAAAATGGAGGGGGGCAAAGGTGGCCACGGGAGGGGTGGCGTGGTTCGGACCGCGTCAACGCCAATGACCGGGCAGGCGTAATGCCACAGGTGCCCTGAAAGGGCTCAACTCGATAGCCCGGGGTGAACGCTGGCCGCCCTGAAAGGGCTCGACTCGATAGCCCGGGGTGAAGCCCTGGGAACGCGGACGTACACCAATGAGTCAGCCCTGAAGGGGCGTAACCCCAAGGCCGGTTCCGGGTTGCGCCCCTTCAGGGCTGGGCGGTTCCAACCGTCTCACCTCCCCAGGGCTTCACCCCGGGCTGTCGAGTCAGGCCCCCTTCGGGGCAATTTGCTGGCCCGCCCTGAAAGGGCTCAAACGGGCCGCCGGCGAGGTCAACCGCAAGTGCGCTCCTGCGCGGCGTGCCGGGGTGGGGGTAGCCTGAGGGCCGCGTACAGCCGGGAATCGCGGAGCCCGTCGATCACCATCGCGGCGTCGGAAAAATCGTGCTCGCGGCTGTGGTCGGCGGGCACGGCCACCGTGAAGGCCCCGGCCGCCGCCGCCGCGCGGCAGCCGTTCTGGCTGTCCTCGAGCACGAGCATCGCCGCCGGCGGCACCTCCAGCCGGGCCGCGGCCGCGTGGTAGATTTCCGGGTGGGGTTTCCCCTGGCGGATGTCTTCGGCGGTGAGCACGAACGCGAAGCGGCGCTGGAGGTCGAACGGCGTCAGGCAGGCCGTTGCCAGGCGCAGTGAGGTGCTCGTGGCGACGGCCTTCGGAATGCCGGCCGCCTCCAGCGCATCGAGCAGCTCCATCAGGCCCGGCATCGGCCGGATCGCCTGCCCGACGATCGCCAGGTACTCCCGGTCCGATTCCTCGATCAACTGCTCGGCGGTATCGCTCAGGCCGAGGCGCCGGATGACCAGTTCGAAGCCTTCGCGGGCTTGCAGGCCCATCATCAGGTTCTTGATTTCGGGGGTGAACTCGTGCCCTCGTCGCCGCAGCAAGCAGGAACCGACCTGGGTATAGACTTCCTCAGTATTGAACATCAGGCCGTCCATGTCGAAGACGACCGCGCGGATTGCAGGGGTAGGTGTCATTCGCCTCAGCAGCAGGTTGGAACCGGTTGGCCGCGCGCCCCGTTGGAGTTCACGCTTCAGCGTGTTTGGAATTCGCGTTATTGTGGTCTTGGCACGCTGAAGCGTGAACTCCAACGGGCATTACTCGTCCAGGCGGTATACGGCGTACACCGGGTTCCGGTAGACGACCGGCAACGGGAGCCCCGGCCGGGCAAAGGTTACAGCATAACGGGCGCCGTACCGGCTGCCAAGGCGCCGGAGCCTTTCCGGCGGCTGTTCGGAGAGGCTGCGGTACCAGTACTCGCCCGGCACGGCGCCCCGGGCGGCGTGCAGGTTGTCCATGCGTCGCCACCACTCGACCAGTCCCTCGGCATCCTGGGGAATCTCCTTCCAATTGGCCACTTCCGGCCGCCCGGAATACCACTTGAACGTCTGGGTCATCCGGTCGGTGAGGAACCGGGCGTCGGGCTCGATGTCCGGTGAGGCGGCCAGGAAGTCGCACACGTCGCGCCAGGCGAGGTAATCGGCGCGGTAGCGCTCGAAGACGTGGGGATGGCGCGACATGCGGTACGCGCGGGGCGGCTGCGGCACCGGGCGTTGGACGGCGTGGGCGCCCACGTGCAGCACGGCCAGCGCCGAGGCGGCCACG
>SKJM01000570.1 GCA_007122045.1 Planctomycetales bacterium
CGCCGGCTTCCGGCTTTCCGGGTCGGCAATCGCCCAACCCCCCGCCACAGCGCTGACCGGGAGTTGCCGACCGCCTCGATCACCGCTACATTGCCCCACAGGGCCCGACCGCATCGGCCCACCCCATCCGGCGCCCCAATACCCGGCAGACGGGGCCATTCTTGCCCTCGTTTCAAGACTGCTCATACGCACATTCTTGAGCTTGACGCTGGAAGTGGAGTTGACCGGTCGATGGCCCTGGCAGCACAATAGGTAGAAACCATGCTGATATACCTTATTCGTCACGGCGAGAGCGCCTACAACGCCGAGGGCCGCATCCAGGGCCAGTCGGACGTTCCCCTATCGGAGTTGGGCCGGCGGCAAAGCGACGCCGTGGCCGACGCCCTGGCCGGCGATGCCGTCGATGCCATCTACTCCAGCCCGCTCCGGCGGGCCCTCGAAACGGCCCAGCCGGTAGCCAGCCGAACCGGCACGCCCGTCGTCACCGATCCGCGTCTGATGGAGATCGATGCCGGCGTGTTCCAGGACCGGCTTCGCGCGGAATTGGCGGAACGGTACCCGGAGGAATACCGGCAATGGCTCAGCGGGGATCCCGATTTCACCATTCCCGGCGGCGAATCGCGCCGCGACCTGATGGTCCGCGGCGGCGACGTCCTGCTGGCCATTCGCCGGGCGGGGTACGAGCACGCGGTGGTGGTCAGCCACGGAGGGCTGCTCAGCGCGGTGCTGAAGGTGCTGCTCGATATTCCCGCTCACCGGCACCCGTTTCGCCTCGAAAACGGCTCGATCAGCCGCATCGAGTACACCGGCGGCAGCGTGAAGCTCCTTTCGCTGAACGAAACGCACCACCTGCGCCACGTAGGCCTGGCCGGCACCGGCGACCTGTAACCGTGGCTGGGCCACGAACGCCGGGTTATTGCGTTGTGGGCAACATGGTAATCGCTGCAAGCTGCCGAACGTGGTGGCCAAGTGCCTCCTCGGGCGAGGGGACGATCAGCCCCAGCCGGTGGGAAAGCGGTTCCACGGCGGCATCGCGGCGGAGGTCGGCCAGATAGTCGCGCAGCACCGCATCGCCTCCCACGCCGCCGTGCAACAGGAAATGGACCCACGCCCACGCCTCGGCGTACTCGTCGTGCGACATGTCGTCGGTGGGGACGAGCCGCTCAAGCCGCCTGAGGCAGGGGTTACATTCCCCCCGCTCCATGCGCGCCAGCACGGCTGCGAGGTTCTCGCGGTTCAGGCCGCCGTAGCCCCGCGGCACCTCGAAGTATTCGGCCAAGCCCTCGTCGAGCCACAAGGGAAGATTGGGCACGACCGCGTGCAGGTACGCGTGCGTGGCCTCGTGGCGCAGGTCCTCAGCCACCCGGTCGCCCCACTGGGCGTAGACGAGCAGCCGCGTGTCGGTTTCCAGGAAGAATGCCCGGCGGGAGGGCATGTTCGGATGGTACAAACGCATGAAGCGGTTGAACCGATCCGTGCTTTCGAACAGGTAAACGTGCACCCGTTCGTCGGAATAGGGCAGGTCGAGAACCCGGCGGATGTCGCCGCGACGCGCCACCAATTCGTCGAGCAGCCGGTGGTGGGGCTCGATGGGAAAGTCGCTGTAAACGACCAGCGGCTCCCGCACCACGGTGTACCGCCCGGGCAATGAGAGCGGGCGGGTAGGCAGCGCCGAGCAGCCCCAGCCGCCTATCAACAGGAGTGCAATGCAGACGAAACGCAACGAAACGCCCTCCAGGCGCTGCTGCCACTTGCCAAGAATACCACCTGCGGGCACCCCCTCGCCCGCGGCCGACCCGAAATCGTAGCAGGATCTTCGCAGCAGGGTAACCCCAAAACCGCAACCAACATTCTGGGGGGTGCAGGAACGGGCTCGTAACGGCTTCGGGCTGAGCAAACTCGCCTTGGCGGATTCCGCCGCGGTAGTGTAGACTCTGGAGGGGGGCAGGAAACCTGGGAACTTTAGAAAGGAATTCGCGATGAGTAAGGATGCTCGAAATGAAGATCTGGATCTGACTCCGGAGCAGAAAGAGAAGTTCGACGAGCTGGTTGCATTACTTGCAGGGAGTGGTTTCGGGGAAAGTGGCCCACCCCTGGAGACGACGTTCTCGCAGATTGAGCAGTTCGGCCATCGGGCTGGGCGCATGGTGGGGCGGGCCATCGACCGCCTGCTGGCAGAGCAGCACGCGGCCCATTTCAAAGGCGAGCAGCCGTGCCCGACATGCGACGAAATGCACCCGCCGAACGAGCAGCCCCACACCTTGCCACTCCAAACGCTGGATGGGGAAGTACCGCTTCCCGAGCCGGCCTTCACCTGCTCGCCTTGTCGGCGGGCTTTTTTTCCCTCAGCGTCCCGTGCTGAAGATTGACGGCGGGCCGGACAGTCCGGCCATTCTGGAGAAGAAGGCGTTGGTGGCGGCGCACGTGCCGTCCTATGAGATCGGTGCGGTGCTGCTGCGGGAGGTTGGCGGCATATCCATAACCGGCCGGGGGCTGAACACGATGGCCGTGCGGATCGGCACGGAAATGATCGAG
>SKJM01000427.1 GCA_007122045.1 Planctomycetales bacterium
CCGCCTGCCCCTGCTGCCCGGCGTGCTCCAGTGCCTCGCCGACGGCATCGTGCCCGGGGCCGTCGAGCGCAACCGGGAAGCGTCGGGGGAAAGCCTCGCGACCGGCGAGGGGGTCGACCCGGCCATGGCCGACCTGTGCTTCGACCCGCAGACATCGGGCGGGCTGCTCATCGCGGTTGCCGAAAAAAATCTGGCCCCCCTACTGGACAAGCTGCACGCGGCCGGCGACCCCCACGCCGCCTTCATCGGCGAGATCGGCGGTCTCGGCACCGGCCGGGTGATGCTCTGCTCGAAAGGCCGGCGCCCTCTTCCATCCCCTCGCCCGATGCGTCATAATATCGAATGTGTGGTTCCTCCAGGGGCAACAGCCCAGTCGGCCGGCCGGAGAGATGACATGCCTGCTCAGTATCCCGATTTCGCCGAAAGCACGGAAAGCGCTCCCGCCGCCGGCGCGGGCGACGCGTGCTGTTGCCCCCAGAACGACGTTCCGGCCGATTGCTCCGGCTCGGAGCCGCCGGCCGCGGGCGTTTCGGAAACCGAGGCCCGCTTCCACGACTTCTTGAAAGCCGCCAACGCGCCCGGCGCCCTGGGCGCGAAGACCAAGCAGGCCATGGCCATTGCCCTCTCGGTCCTCGCCAAGTGCGAACCGTGCGTGAAGAGCCACGTGAAGAAGGCGCGGGCGATGGGTTTTTCGCAGGACGAGATCGACGAGGCCGCCTGGATGGCCGTCGCCTTCGGCGGCGCCCCGCTGATGATGTTCTACAAGCCCCTGCGCCGCACCGAGTAAATATCAACCGGCAACCAGTAGCAAAATTCCGCGGAGGTGATTGGTGCCTGGTGGTGCCCCTGGTCTTCAAAATCAGTGTGGGGCCCGCAAGGGTCCCGGGTGGGTTCGATTCCCATTCGCCTCCGCCATTTTTCAGTAACCGCACAAGCCGCCCGGGGACTGGTCCATTTTTCGGCCGACAGACGCTGTTTCGGAAGACGACGATGACCGAAAAATGGACCTGTCCCCTTAGGAGGTTTTTGTTCGCCGTACCCTGTTCCCTGTCCCGGTTTTTGGAGGAAACGACGATGCGAAGATGGTCACGTTGTCTGGGAGGCGTGGTGGTGGTCGCGGGGTTACTGCTGCCCGCGGTCCGGGCCGGCGCCGAAACCGCCACGCTCGAATTGAAGCGGGTGGACCCGTCGGTCCGGCCCCGCGCCGAGGAAATGCCGGTCGAGCACCTGTTCCGCATGACGCGGCCCCAAACCGTGTTCCAGCAGTTGGGAGGGCGGGAAGGGGTGGTCATGAGACCGGACGACCCCGAAAAGCCGGACTTCGCGGACGTGATCCGCAAGGAGCCGGCCGAGTACGCTTCGGAAACACCGTTCCGCGGCGTGGTTCAACTCGGGTCGCACCATTACGGCTTCGTGCTCGACATTGCGGCGCCCGAGGAAGAGGAAGCTGAAGAGGAACAAGAAGCCGAGGAGAAGGAGGGAGAGCGCGGCGGCCTCTTCTCGGCGCTGGGCCGGGCGCTAACCGCCCCGCTGGCCCGGAAGCCGCAGCCCGAAGGCCAAGGCGCCCCCTTCGCGCGGCTGTATTTCGATCTCAATCGCAACGGCGACCTGACCGACGATGGCGTCATCGAGGCCGAGTCGGCCCAGGCGTTCGGTTCGGCCACCCGCTCCACCTTCCCCGTCGTGGAGTTGACCCTCGAGGTGGACGGCAAGGAGGTCGACTATGCCTTCGTGTTGAGCACGCATACCAGCGTGTCGGAGAACTTCTCCTATGCCCAGGCCTCGCTCAACGCGGCGGCCTACCGCGAGGGCGAAATCCTGCTCGACGGCGAGAAACGCCGCGTGGTGCTGGTCGATTTCAACAGCAACGGCCGGTTCGACGACGTGTTTCGGGTCGAGGAGCACCCCGGGCGGGGCGGCGCCCTGTATCCGGTCGTCGGCGACATGCTGTACATCGACCCGCAGCCGGCCGCGCGGTACCGCAGCCCCTTCGACCCCACCACCAGCCCCGACCAGTACCAGGTGGGCAAGCTCATCGCCTACGGCGGGCGGTTCTTCGACCTGGAGATCGCCGGGGGCGGCGAAACCCTGTCGCTCACCCCCTCGCCGCTGCCGACCGGCTACGCCGCCAACCCGAACGGCGGGACCCGGGCGATCGTGTACGGCGAGCACGGCATGCTGGAAATCGCCTACGACGACGAGGGGAAGGCCATGCTCCCGGAGGGCACGTGGCAGTTGCTCTCGTACACCCTCCTGCACGCGGAGGCCGCAGCGCCCGAGGCCGAAGACGGCCCGGCCGACCAGCTCGCGATGGGCCGGCCGACGGTCGCCTCGGCCCGCGCCGGCGCCGACTTCCGCCCGTTCCGCGTTGCCGGCGGGAAGACCACGAACGTGGCCTTCGGCCCGCCGTTCACGCCGCAGGTGACCGCGTCGGCCTCGCGGCGGGCCGACGGCACGCTCTCGCTCCAGATGAGCCTCGTCGGCGCCGGCGGCGAAGTGTGCACCAGCATGATCATCGACGGCCGCCGGCCCC
>SKJM01000277.1 GCA_007122045.1 Planctomycetales bacterium
GCCGACCTCGACCGCCAGGCCGCCGAGACCGGCCGTGAAAACCCGATTGTCCGCAAGGCGCTCGGCCGGGTGTACCTGGGGAAGAAGCAGTACGCCGAGGCGATCGCGCAGCTCCGGGTCGCCGTCGAAGTGCAGCCGAACGACCGCGAGACGCACGAGGCGCTTATCGCCTGCTACGACGCAGTGGAGGACGCCGAAGACGCCCGCGGGCAGATGCTCCGGCTCCTGGCGCTCAACCCCCGCGACATCGAACTGTACCGACAGCTTGGCCGGCGCTTCGAGAAGGCCGAAATGCCCGAGCAAGCCGAGCGGGCCTTCACCTCGATCGTCGAGGCCCTGCCCGAGGAGGCCGAAAGCCACACCCTGCTGGCCGAAGTCCGCCAACAGCAGGACCGGTGGGTCGAGGCGGTGCCGCACTGGCGCCGCGCGGCCGAACTCCGGTCGCTCGAGCCGCAGGGCCTGCTCGGGCTGGCCGGCGCGTTGGTGCACTTGCAGCGCTGGGACGACGCCGCCGAGGCCCTGCGGAAACTCGACGCCCACGCCTGGCCCGCCCGGTTCAAAGACGTCGGCCCGAAAACCCGCACGCTATGGCAGCAGGTCGAGGCGGGGCGGGGGAAGCCCGACATGCCGTGAAAGGGCCCTCGCGGGAGACAGCCCGGAGCTTCACTAAAGCCCGGAACTTCCCGCGGCGGTCGTCCAACTTCCCCTGGTAAGGACTCCCGCGGCCGGATATGATGGGAGTGGGGGCGGCGACAGCGGTTCCTTGGTTTTATGGCATTCAGGGAGGATCGGCGCCATGGCGTGGGCAATCCGCAGTTTGGTTCCGGCGGTGGGGGTGGCCTCGGCAGTCGTCGCGGCGGCCGTGTTCGCGCCCGGCGAATCGGAGGAACGTGCGGCCGGTTGGACGCCCGACGCACGCGCCCAGGCTTCCACGTCGGCGGCGGTGCGGCTTCTGAACACCGGCGGTTCGCTGGCCGAAGATAGCCGGACCGGCTCGCTCGTGGTGAACGTCGAGGGGCGGAACGTGCCGCTGACGGTCGGCGACCACAAGGTGACGGTCGACATTCGCGACCAGATCGCCCGCACGGTCGTCGAGCAGTCGTTCGTCAACCGCACCTCCGGCCGGCTCGAAGGCGTGTTCTATTTCCCGCTGCCGCAGGACGCCTCGATCTCCGGGTTCGGCATGTGGATCGGCGCCGAGTTGGTCGAGGCCGACGTGGTCGAGCGGCAGGACGAGCGGGAAATGCGCGAATCGATCCTGCGCGAGCGGCACGATCCCGGCCTGCTGGAGTGGGCGGACGGCAACCTGTTCACGGCCCGGGTGGCCTCCATCGAGCCGAACGCGGAGAAGCGGATTAGGATCACCTACACGCAGGTGCTGCCGTTGCGCGGCAGGGCGTACCGTTACCGCTATCCGCTCGAAAGCGAACTGCTGAAGCAGCCTCCACTGCGCGAGCTGTCGATCGACGTCCGCATTCGCTCGGCCCTGCCGCTGGCGAACGTAAGCTGCCCGACGCACCCGGCGAGCGGCGATCGGACGGCCCACGCCGGCCGCGTCGAGTTCAGCGCGCAGGAGTACACGCCCGGGGGCGACTTCGAGGTGGTCGTCGAGGTCGACGCGCGGCAGTCGGAAGTGGTGATGATTCCGCACCGCCGGGGCGACGACGGGTACTTCATGCTGATGCTGACACCGCCGTTCGAGAAGGGGCCGGATCAGCGTGCGGCGCCGCCCGACGGCGAGCCGCTGGAGCTGTTCATCCTGGCCGACACGTCGGCCTCGCTCGACACGGCCGCGCGGCGCGCGCAGGCCGAGGTGGTTGCCGTGTTGCTCGACTCGCTAACACCCAACGACCGCTTCAACCTGGCCGGGTTCGACGTCGGGTGCCACTGGGTGTTCGACGCGCCCGCGGCCGCCGACGAGACGAACATCGCCGCCGCGCGGGAGTTTCTCGACGCCCGCGCATCGCTCGGCTGGACCGACCTGGACCGCGCGGTCGAATCGGCCCTGGAGCAATGCGGGCCGGGCGCGCACGTGATTTACCTTGGCGACGGTATCCCCGTGACAACCGAGTCGGACCCAGTGGCCGCCGCCGGGCGGCTGCGCCGCCTGTACGAGGCGGCCGACAGCGGGGCGACGTTTCACGCCGTCGCCGTCGGCAGCCGGTCCGAGTCGGTCGTTTTGCGGGCCATTGCCTCGCTCGGCGGCGGCTCCCTGCGCCGTGTAACCGGCGAGCAAGGCCCCGCCAAGATCGCCCTCGACCTGCTGGGTGAAATGACGCGGCCGGCCATCTGCGACCTGCGGGTCGAATTCCGCGGGCTGCGCACGGCGCGGCTCTACCCCGAGGAATTGCCCAACCTGGCCCCCGGAACGCAGCAAATCGTCCTGGGCCGCTACCTGCCCGAGGGCGAGGACCAGGAGGGCGAGGTGGTCGTGACCGGCACCGTCGAGGGCCGGCCGATCCGCTTCCATGCCCCGGTGAAGCTGGCCGAGGCCGAGGCGGGCAACTCGTTCATCCCGCGGCTGTGGGCCC
>SKJM01000387.1 GCA_007122045.1 Planctomycetales bacterium
ACGGCCGCACCGGCCGCGTTTTGCGGCAGAACGCTCCCGAACCGCTGCGGGGTGCCACGGGCGAAGGCGCCAACTGGGTGCACCAGCGAATTCTGGTGGCGAACTTCCGGGGGACGGACCGGCCGCGCGACTTCCTCATCAAGCTCGGCACCACGCTGCTGGCCTTCGACGACCGGTTGCAGCCCCTTTGGACGTCTGAGATTGACCGGCGCTGGACCGTTCATGGCCGCCATTCGGCCTATATTCCGGCCGTGGGCGATCTGACCGGGGACGGCCGCGACGAGGTCAACGGGGGCTATTACATCCTGAATCCCGACGGCACACCGCGGTGGGAAGGCGAAATCGGCCCGCACATGGACTCGGTGGCCATCGCCGTGTGGGACTCGGGGCGCACGCGGGCCATCGCGAGCGGGGCGGGCCACGTGCTCGACGCCGACGGCAACGTGGTGCTGCGCCTCGGCGAAGATATCGTTCCCCACGGGCAGGAGGTCCGCGTGGCCGACTTCCTGCCCGACTCGGCCGGCCCGGAAATGATCATCCGCTATCGCGGCCACGAGCCCGACGTGATCACCGTCGCCAACGACGGCACGGTCCTGCACCGCTTTCGGCTGAACCATTCGCCCAACCACACGGGCATGGAAGCCGTTTACTGGGCCGGGACAGATCGGCCGGCGCTGTTGTACAACGGCGGAGTGCTCTGGCACGGCGACGGGCGGCGGTTTGCCGATCTACCCGGCCTGCACCGCCCCATTGGTCCCCGCAGGCGAGGCTGGTATCATTGCATTCCGGTTCCCGCCGGGGCCGGCACGCGCGAAGGACTGGTTGTATACAATCCGTGCGACCGATACGTGTGGCTTTACGTGCCGGCCCCGGCGTGCGCCGAACCCTTGACGCCTTACCGTTCCACGGCCCGCCAGTACAACGTGCGGCTGATGGACTGACCCGGTGCCGGAAGGAATCGCGCTTCCGTTTGTGAGTGCACACGGCTTTGCCGGGGACGGCACAACGGCGTGTGCCTACTACATGGACGGCACAACGGCGTGTGCCTACTACATTCGCGCGGCCTGTACCGAGAAACGGAAGAGCCGGAAGAACAGGGAAGACGAAACATGATGAACCGCCTTGCAGCAAGGGATTTCCCACATTGAACACCGCACGCCAGCAGGTGCTCGCGTCGCTGTCGCACCGGCAGCCCGATGGGGTTGTGGTGGACCTCGGCGCCACCACCAGCACGGGCATTTCGGCCGTCGCTTATAACAACCTGAAGCGGGCGATAGGCCTGCGCGCCGCGCATACGCGCGTGTTCGACGTCGTCCAGCAGCTTGCAATCGTGGAGGACGAGCTGCTCGATCGTTTCGGCGTGGGCGTGGCTTCCGCCGGCAGGAACTACGACCTGTCCGACGCGGCATGGTACACCGCCGAGTTGGCCGACGGCAGCGAGGCACAGTGGCCGGCATATTGCCAGCCGGCGCTGCGGGCGGACGGGGCCCGCGAGCTTTCCGCCGCCGATGGAACGGTGATCGGGCAGATGCCGGCCGGGGGCATGTTCTTCGATCAGACGCACTTCCCCTACGCCGGCGGCTATCCGCGCAACTTCGCGCACCTTCGCCGCGACATGCAGCGCGTGCTGTGGGGAGCGTGCCCTCGGGGGCCATGGCAGGAGGCGTCGGAGCCCCATTTCTGGCCGAAGCTGCGGCGAAGCGCCGAGGCCGTGCGCGAGCAGGGACGGGCGGTGGTGCTGTCGGTCGGGTGCAACCTGGTGGAATGGGGCATGTTTCTCCGCCGCATGGACAACTTCCTCATGGACGTTTATGCCGACCCCGACAATGTCCGCCGCCTGGTCGAGGCCCTGGCCGAAGTGCACATGGCAACGCTCGAGCGGGCCGTCGACGAGGTGGGCGACCTGGTCGACGTGTTCCGCTTCGGGGACGATCTGGGGATGGACCGCGGGCCGCTGATGTCGCCCCGGCACTACCGCGACCTGTTCCAGCCCACGCACCAGCGGTTTTGCCGATACGTGAAGCAGCATACGCAGGCATTCACGTGCCTGCATAGCTGCGGATCGATTTACCCGCTGATTCCCGACCTGATCGACGCGGGCTTCGACTGCCTCAACCCCGTCCAAACCAGTTGCCGTGATATGGACCCGGTACGGCTGAAGCGGGAGTTCGGCCGGGAACTTACGTTTTGGGGCGGCGGCTGCGACACGCGCCGGGTCCTCAACCGGGCGACACCGGCCGAGGTGCAAGAACACGTGCTCGAGCGGCTGGAAATCCTGAGTCCCGGCGGGGGGTTTGTGTTTTGCGCTATTCATAATATATTACCGGAAGTGCCGCCGGAGAATATCATGGCGATGTTCGAAGCGGTGGAAAGGTTTAACGGAGGTGCCGGCCGGTAGCTGGCCAGTCATTCATCCGGCCGGGGCAAGCCCGGCGGGGAAGAAGCGGAGGGGCGGCGGGGAGCGCGCCGGTAGCTGGCCAGTCATCAGCTCGGCCGGGGCAAGCCCGGCGGGGAAGAAGCGGAGGA
>SKJM01000110.1 GCA_007122045.1 Planctomycetales bacterium
AGGTTGTTGCGGTAGAGGGGTTCGTCGGGCTTCAGACGCACGGCCTCGGCCAAGGCGGCCGCCGCCTCTTTCGGCATCCCTCGGCGGTCGTAGTGCAGGCCCAGGTGGTTGTACACCGACGGCTCCTCGGAATGGACATGGACGGCGCGGCGATACACCTCGAAGGCCTCGCTCGGGTTTCCCCGGCGGTCGTACAGCCGCGCGTAACCGAGCATGGCGCCTAGGTGGTGGCGGTCCATCGCCAAGGCCGCCTGATAATGACGCTCGGCCTCGTCGAGCCGGCCGGAATGCTCGTGCAGCCGGGCCACTTCGACGTGCAGCTTCGGGCTGGGCCGGGCCGGGCTGCTCAGCGAGGTAGGGTCGGGGGCCGGCTTGGCCGGCGGCTCGGCCGAGAGGGGGCGGGTGAGCCCATCCCAACCCCGGCGCACGCCCGACGTGACCGACTCGGTCCACGACGGCTTGGCCGGCTGGACCGCGAACGGGTTGGAAGCCGAAACCTGCGCCGAAGCCCCGGAGGGGGTGCCGGACATCACACCCGCCAATCCGAAAACCACCCAAGCGGCCATCCGGCGCCGCGCCAAACTCCAATGCACGTTCGAACCTCCCTGTTCGAGAACTATGGACGCTCTACTGAATCGGTCCCCATGGCAGGCTTTCTACAGCCGATTTGGGAAATCGGGCAAAGTTTACCGCCACCCTTACCGGCGGATACGGATGAAACCGGGCGGCGTCAGTGGTCGCCTTCGCTGCGCGGGGGCGGAAGGGCCGGGGCCGGGGTGGCCTCGTGGAACTTTCGCCCCACCGTGTCGACCCACTCGCCCGACCAACCGCGAGGCCCCAGGTGAGTTTCCACTACCGGAGGCAACGGCCGGCCCTTATCCAATGCCGCGGCCAGTTGCCGAACCTCGGCCACCCGAGATGCGGTAAGTTGCGGCTCGTCGGCCGTTTGCACGTAAATGATCCGATGCTGGGAGGCCACCTCGAACAGGATCCAGCGCACCTTGTGACGCCCCGCTTCGGTGAGCCTCGAACTATCCTCCTGAAAATGGTAATACGCAATGAGGTTCTGCTGCCGCCAGCCGTGTTCGATCATGGTGACGAAGGGGGCTCGGGCGGCCTGGCGGTCGGGATAGATGAACGGTTCGGGCCAGCAATTGCGGCGCTTGGTATCTCGCGCGATGTCGCTGGCCACCTGCTTGGTGCCGGTCCAGAGCCGTGCGAGCGGGTTGGCCGACGCCGGCGGCGCCGATAGGGCAATAAGCCAGCAAACGGTAGCGATGCGAATGAAGCGAGCAGCCATCGATACATCTCCTTTGTGGGGGCGGTCCCCTCTCTAGGGACCGCCCCGTTCATGATTCCGTTCCTGCGCGCGGACGCGCATTGCAGTACATCGGCAATTTGGCCCCGCCGGCTCCGGCCCCTTTCCGCCCGATACGGCGTTTTGGGTTCAGTCGCGCTGGAGTTCACGCCTCAGCCGTACCCCACTTTCAGTGCAGGTAGCCCCCTCTGTCGATCTGCCCGCCTCCTTGACACGGCCCCTGGACTCGGGCATCTTACAGGTGTCGAGGAGTGTGCGTCGATGGGCCATTATCCCCGCGGGGTTGGCCTCTCGCAGCGCGCGATTGCCCGGGGCGCACCGCTTGACCTGACGCAGTTGGTCACATCCATTTACATGAGCCGGTGGGCCGGCGACAACGGAGAACGACGATGACCGAACAAGAGCGGCAGCGGTTCGACATGCTGCACGAAGGCCCCTGCGTGACGGTGGCCTACGTTTACGAGTATTACGGCCTTCCGTGGCCGCTTTCCAGCGACGCGCGCGGCGACTATGCCGCCTGGACAAGCCGGCTGGCCCGACCCGCCCAGTGCCCGGAAGGCCGGCTTTCGCGTTACGAATTGGAGGGGTTTATGCAGCAAAACCGCTTGCTGCCGAAGAAGTGGATGGCGGCGCGGTTGGGGATGGACGAGGATTCGCTGGACGAGTTGCTGACCCGCCTCGCGCACCTTGGAATGCGACCGCGGCGGTACGTAGTCTATGACCATTTGATTGCCGACTCGCTGGCCCAGGACATTGCACTCCACATGCCGGGCTTGCAATATCGCGCGTTCTCGGATCACAACTCGTTCTGCGCGCGCCTTCACGCCGAGCTTCAAAATGAGTTGGGGCTCGCGGTGCAGCCGCTGTTCTGCGCAACGGCGGTGTTGATGGGGGATTGCCCAACGCAGTACGCCAGCCACTTCGACTGCATCACGTTGGCTCCCGTAAGCGGCAAGCACCAGGTATGGCTGGACTTCCGCAAACCGCTCAATCTGCCTCCGGATCGCTGTTCCAAACTGTTCTACTCCGAACACCGCGACACCCTGCGTCCCTTCTGCGCCGGCACGCAGGAGCCCGACGACCTCGATCAATATGTACAATTCCTAGCGGGGAAGCAACATGCTTGACAGTCAATCGTTCTCAATAACGGTCGACAGGCTGCTCCAGGCCATTCAGCCGCATGGCCGTTCCCAGTCGTCATGGCC
>SKJM01000648.1 GCA_007122045.1 Planctomycetales bacterium
GCCCGGCCGGCCGGAATCTTCAGTTCAACCCAAAAGGTTTTCCCGTCCTGCGCAAAGTGCCACCTTTGGCCTGGACATCCTTCCCGCCGCTCTGGCCCGCCCTTGTTTCTCCCCGGCGCGCCTGGTATGATGAAGGATGTGGTCAGTTCGGTTCCCCGTTCACCCCATAAAGTGATATCATGCCTCCTCATGCCTCCGAAGTGTTGGACCAGCAGTGGTTGACGGTTCGAGCGCGCCTGATCGAAGTGGCCGCCGCCCTGGACCGGATTGACCGGGCCGAGGGGTCGGTGGCCGAAGACCCGCGCATGAAGCAAATTGGCCAAAGCCTCGCCCTGTTGGCCGACGAGCACGGCAACCGCGCCGAGCAGCTCCAAATGGTGTTTTCCCTTCCCTACCAACCCGAGTGGCGCGAAAGGTACGGCGTGTAAGCTATGGACTTCATCGACCCTCACATCCACGTGGCGGCCCGCACCACCGACGACCTCCACCGCATGGCCCAGGCCGGCTGCGTGGCCGTGGCCGAGCCGGCGTTCTGGATGGGCTACGACCGCAGCGGTACGAACAGCTTCTACGACTACTTCCGCCAACTTACCGAGTGGGAACCGAAGCGCGCCGCGCAGTACGGCATCCGGCACCACGCCTGGATGGGACTGAACGCCAAGGAGGCCGACGATGTCGGCTTCGCCCGCGAGGTGATCGCCATCCTGCCCGAGTTCCTCGACCGCCCGACCGTGCTCGGCATCGGCGAAATCGGCTTGAACAAGAACACCAAGGGCGAGGTCGAGTCGCTGCTGATGCTGATCGACCTGGCGCTGGGGCGCGGCGAACTGATGCTGTTCCACACGCCGCACCTGGCCGACAAATACGCGGGCACGCGCATGATCCTCGACATCCTCCGCGCCGATCCGCGCGTCGAGCCGGCGCGGGTGTGCATCGACCACTGCGAGGAGCACACCGTGCGGCTGGCGCTGGAGGAGGGCTACTGGGCGGGCATTACGTTGTACCCCACCACGAAGGCCACGCCCGAGCGAGCCGCCGACATGGTCGAACTGTACGGCCCCGACCGCATCCTGGTGAACAGCTCGGCCGACTGGGGCCCGAGCGACCCCCTGGCCGTGCCCGAGTTCATGGCCGCCATGCGCCGCCGCGGCCACGCCCCGGAGGTCATCCGCCAGGTGGTGTACGACAACCCCAGCGCGTTCTGCGGGCAGAGCGGGAAGTGGGGGCTGGGGGAGGTGTCATAGCCCGAAATGGCGCATCACGATGTCAAATACTTGCGTGTCGGCCATGGGACCGGTGGGTAGTTTCAAAGGCTGCGAGGCCACGACCACCGTCGCCTGCGCCCGGTCGCGCACCGGCGCACCGTGCGAGCCCTTTACGAGCGCCGCGTCGAGCGGAATGCCCTTGGCCACCGGATCGAAATGCAGTTCCACCGGGTCGTAGCCCGGCTTGCGGTGGATGTCGACCTGCCGGGCGAACGCCGGCGCCTGCGAGTCGTCGAGCCACCAGTAATAGGCGGCCCAGGCGTCGGGCCGGCAGATGAGGATGGCCTCGCCGCTGCGGGGATGGTCCATGGCGTACCGCACGCGCTGGTCGCCCACGAGCACCTCATCGACGCCGTCGGCGCCGCGCAGCACGTCGGCCGCGCGGCGGATGGTCTGCTCGTCGGCATCGGCAACGAACACGTGCGCGATCTGGTGGTCGACCAGGGCCCATGCCCGGCTCGCCTCGAGGTCGATGTGCTCCGCACCGTCTTCCTCCCGCACGACCAGCAGCCCGGCCTCGCGGAGCAAGCGGTTCGGGTACACCACCTCGCGCACCGGCGTGATGGCGTATTCGCCCGCGAACAGCCAAAGCGGCGGCTGCCCGTAGGCGTCTGCCATGCCGTCGGCCAGGGCGCCGATGACCGCGTCGAGATCCTGCACCGCCTGTCCTGCCGCCTCGCTTTCCGGCCCGGTCTTCTGCGCGGCGTAGTCGAGCGTTTGCAGGTAGATGTAGAAGAAGTCGGGCCGCCACTGCCGGGCGGCGAACACGGCCGATTCGGCAATCCACCGGCTCGACTCGATGCCGGCCAGCGGCCCCCAGTAGTGCTTCAGCGGAAAATGCCCGAACGTGTCGCGCAGCGTGCCGTAAAGCTCGACCGGCCGCGTGTAGCACCAGAGCGATTCGGTGCCGTCGGGGTTGTGGATCGGGGCGGGCGTGCACACGTAGTCGGCGTCGCAGCCCTTCGAGTGCAGCGGGAACCAAACGGCCGACTTCGCGCCCTCCGGACCGTGCGAGAGCAGGTCCCATATCTGCGGCCGTTCGATGCATTCGTTCGGCGCGGTCCACATTTCCGGGTGCCGCCGTTCGCGCCAGTAGAACCCGTTGGCCACCACGCCGTGCTCGCGGGGCAGCCGGCCGGTGGTCATATTCGCTTGCACCGGGCAGGTAACCGCAGGGAAGCTCGGCCGGAGGTCGGCGATCTCGCCGCCAGCGGTCAGCTCGCGCAGACGCGGCATGACCGCTACGTCTTTCTCGCGC
>SKJM01000819.1 GCA_007122045.1 Planctomycetales bacterium
AGCCGCAACGCGCTAGCGTCCGGTTTTTGTTTCAAGCCAAGCGAACCGGGGCTAGCGCCCTGCGGCTGATTTCCGACCCGTGAACGGTTACCAACGGAGAAAACAACCCGCGTCGCCCCGTGAACGGTTACCCCGTCAAGAGGCGGCAGGGAGCGTATTTACAAGCGGCCTGCCAGCGGGTATACCAGGGTGTGTCCATCGAACGATCAGGAGAGACCCATCTATGGAGCAGCCGAACGCAACCAGGGCAACCGAGCCGCCGCAGCCGAAGTGGCGTCCGTTGCGGGCCATCGACCGCCGCGTGGCCGGCGTGCTGGCCGAGAAGGCGAAGACCACGCCCGACATCTACCCCATGTCGCTGAACGCGGTCTGCACAGGGTGCAACCAGAAAAGCAACCGGCATCCCGTCATGGCCCTCGAACCCGACGACGTGGAAGAGTCGCTCGATCGGCTGCGCGAGATGGGCGCCGTGTCGCTGGTGGAGGGGTACGGCCGGGTGAGAAAATACCGCCATTATCTATACCAATGGCTGGGCGTCGATAAGGTCGAACTGGCGGTGATGACCGAACTGCTGCTCCGCGGCCCGCAAACCGTGGGCGAGCTGCGCGGCCGCGCCGCCCGCATGGAGCCCATTGCCGACCTGGCCGCGTTGCGCCCCGTCCTCGAAGGATTGAAGCAGAAGGGGCTCGTCGTGTCGCTGACGCCCGAGGGACGCGGCCACGTGGTCACCCACGCGCTGTACTTGCCCGACGAACTCCAGAAGCTGCAGGCGCAGCACGGTGAAGGCGTTTCCGCGGGCCCGGCGCGTCCCGCCGCCGTTCCGGCCGATGCGGCGCCGGCGACCACGGCGACCACGGCGGCCGGAGCGGGCGTCGAGCAGGAGATCATCGCCACCCTCCGCAGCGACATCGACGAACTGAAAACGCACCTGGCCCAGTTGCGCTCCGACGTCGAGCAGCTCGTTGCCGCACACCAGCGCGTCGACGACGACCTGCGGCAGTTGAAAGACGCCCTGGGGGCTTGAGATGGGAATCCTGGTCATCAACGCGGGCTCGAGCAGCGTGAAGTTCGCGCTGTTCCGCTTCGACACGTTGGAAACCGAAGCCCGCGGCCTGCTCGACCTGACCGCCGGCCCCGACCTGGCCGCCGGCGAAGGCCGCGCCGCGTTGACCCTGCGCCCGAGCAAAGGCGAGGTGCTCACCCGCCGGCTCGACGTGCCCGGCTACCATGCCGCGGTGGTCGCGGCGCTCGGGGTGCTCGCGGAGGTTGGGCTTTGCTCGCAGCAGCGGCCGGTGCGGGTGGTGGGGCATCGGCTCATCCACGGCGGCGAGGCCATCCGCCAACCGGTGCGGATCGACCCGGAGGTCAAGCAGGTCATCCGGCAGTACACGCACCTGGCCCCGCTGCACATTCCGGCCGGGCTGGAGGCGATCGCGGCCACCGAGGAGGCGTTTCCGCATGCGCCCCAGGTGGGCCTGTTCGATACCGCCTTCTTCGCCCACGTCCCGCCCGCCGCCTATATTTACCCCCTGCCGTACGAGTGGTACGAGCAGTGGGGAATCCGCCGGTACGGCTTCCACGGCACCAGTCATGCCTATTGCACCGAGCGGGCGGCCGAAATGCTCGGCCGTCCCGCCGAAGAACTCCGGCTGGTCATCTGCCACCTCGGCCACGGAAGCTCGGCGACGGCCGTCGACGCCGGAGTGGCCGTGACCAACACCATGGGCTTCACGCCGCTGGAAGGCTTCATGATGGGCACGCGGTGCGGAACGGTCGACCCCGGCATCCTGCTGCACGTGATGCGTGAAAAGGGCCTTCCGGTCGAGCAGCTCGACGAGACGCTGCACAAGCGGTCCGGGCTGCTGGGCGTCTCGGGCCTCTCGGCCGACTTCCGCGAACTCGAGCAGGCCGCGGCCGCCGGCCACTCCAGGGCCCGGCTGGCCCTCGACGTGTACACCCACCGCGTGAAGGCGACGATCGGCTCGCTGGTGGCCGTGCTCGGCGGGCTGGATGCCCTGGTGTTCACCGGCGGCATCGGCGAGAACTCGCACCGGCTGCGGGGCGAGGCGTGCGCCGGGCTCGGCTGCCTGGGCATCGCGCTCGATCCGCAGCGCAACCTCCAACTCCGCCCCGACGCCGACCTGGCCGCCTCCGGCTCACCCGCCCGCGTCCTGGCCATCCACACCCGCGAAGACTATATGATCGCCCGCGAGGCCAAACGGCTTGCCGCCGGCGCGCGGGGATAGCAACGCACGGCGGGGGGGCCATCATTTGCCGGAGGTTGTGCCGTCACCATTTTACTTTGCGGATGTTCAACAGGAAATAGCCACCGAGAAATGTCCCGAGAGGAAAGCAGGCACGTCACCCGGCCTCGCGTTCCGGGTCGGCCAGCGCGGCGTGGGCCCGGACGAACAGCTCGTCGATGCGGCCGGCGGCGTCCAGGGCGCGGCGCACGCGAGGCTCGAGCGGGTCGAGGCAGCCGGCGCGGAAATCGCGCGCCGCCCGGTCGTCCCAGTGCTC
>SKJM01000336.1 GCA_007122045.1 Planctomycetales bacterium
CGGAACGCCGTTCGGTAAACGGACGGGCCGCGGGCCCGCCCAGCGGGCCCGCGACGAAAGCCGGTCAGTCGGTCAATTCGGCAGCCAAGGATCTGACGACCGACAAGTCGCCCTCCACCGCTTGGGTGATGAGGCGGCCGTAGCCGGCATCGGCCTTGTAAAAGAAACTCAGCATGATGTGCTTGGTTTCAATATCTTTGACCTGCCCCAGATCGGCTGCGAGATTGCGAATCAGGTTGGCGCGTCCCTGCTTGTCCAGGCTGCGATAGAATTCCCCGGCCTGGGTGAAATTCCGGGTGCGCTCAATGCCGCGTTGCTGCGTCGCACCCCGCAGCGGCCGTGTTGCCTGGCGGTGCTGCGTATCTTCGGCCCAAGCGAGTTTGCGGCTGGGCTCGTAGTTCACATCGCCGGTCCGCTCGATCAGGCTCATGAGACCGTCCTGGTTGTGATTCCGCACGGCGCTGTGCGGCCGGTTGACCGGAAGCTGCTGGTTGTTGGCACCGAGTCGGTGGAACTGGGTGTCGGCATACGAGAACAAACGCCCCTGAAGGAGGCGGTCTTCCGACGCCTCGATTCCCGGCACCATGCGCGACGGGGCAAAGGCCGCCTGTTCGGTAACCTGGAAGAAGCTGTTCGGCACCTTGTTGAGCGTCATCGTGCCCAGCTTGCGGAAAGGCACACCGGGCCAGATCTTGGTGGCGTCGAGCGGGTCGTAATCGTAATCACCCAAGGTTTCGGGACTCTTGACCTGAACCAGCAAGTCCCATCTCGGAAAGTCGCCGGCCTCGATCGCTTCATAGAGATCCTGAGTGAGATGGTTGAAGTTGCGGCCTTGCACCTCCCGAACCTGGTCCAGGTCCAAATTCTCGATGCCCTGCCTGCTGCGCCACTGGAACTTGACGTATTGCACGTCGCCGCGGGCGTTCACCATCTTGAACGCGTGAACCCCGTTGCCGTCCATCTTGCGGTAGCTGGCCGGCGTGCCGAGGTCGGTGTACAACTGCGTGAGCATGTGCGTCGACTCGGGATGGTGGCTGAAGAAGTCGAAAAACCGATTCGGGTCCTGAAGGTTGGTCACGGGCGAGGGCTTCAGGGAATGAACCATGTCGGGGAACTTCATCGCGTCGCGAATGAAGAACACCGGCAGGTTGTTGCCCACCAGGTCCCAGTTGCCTTCCTCGGTGTAGAACTTGACCGCAAAGCCGCGCGGATCGCGCAGGGTCTCCGGTGAGCCTGCAGGGTGGATCACCGTCGAAAAGCGGACCAGAACGGGCGTCGTCTTGCCCTCCGCCGACAAGAGGGCCGCCCGAGTCAGGTCCGAGTGGTCGTCGGAACTGACGAACTCACCGAAGGCGGCGGTCCCCCGGGCGTGGACCACGCGCTCCGGGATGCGCTCGCGGTCGAACCGTTGCAGCTTTTCGATCAGGTGGGTGTCCTGCAACAGCACGGGCCCGTCGGGGCCCGCGGTCATGGAGTTCTGGTTGTCGCCCACCGGCGCACCGCTGTCGCGGGTCAAGGTCTCGGGTTCTTCGGCCAGCGCGGCGGTGAATGCCGTTGCCGCGCAAACCAAGACTGTCATCACGGAACGGGTAACATGCCGATACATCGCAAATCTCCTCATCATTGGGAAACGGGACGAACTCCCCGGACCTCCTACAATCCGGCCAGACTGAAGAAGGGCCGGGGAGACAATACTCATTCTCACGATACCTCTTGAAACCTCTCCTTCGGCGCTCCGCAGACCGGGCACTTGTCGGGCGCTTCGCCGGTGACCGTGTTGCCGCACACGTCGCACACGTGGATCGGAGCGTCGGGCAGGTCGTTGCCGGCCGAGAGCGTTTCCAGGGCCTCGGTGTAAAGATTGTGGTGGATCTCCTCCACTGCCATAGCGTTACGAAATGAGATCAGCGCGGCTTGGTTGCCCGCGGCTTCGGCTTCCTGGACGAACGCCGGGTACATGCTCTTGAACTCATGTCCCTCGCCCTCGATGGCCGCTTGAAGGTTCGCCTTCGTGTCCTGGATGCCGCCCATCACGCGCAGGTGGGCGTGGGCGTGGACGGTCTCGGCCGCCGCCGCCGCGCGGAACAACTTGGCGATTTGTGGGCGCCCCTCTGCGTCGGCCTTCTTCGCAAAGGCAAGGTACTTCCGATTCGCCTGGCTCTCGCCCGCGAATGCCGCTTGAAGATTCTCTTGGGTAGACATACGACTGGTTTCCTCCTGTTGGGGTTGTAAAATACGCTGGGTCGAAACGCTTGTTTCCGATGCTTCCGGCGGCGACCAGCCCACCCCGGCATACCGGACGCCCGCCAGGTCGGCCATCTCGCGCTTCCAGGTGGCAAGGTCGCCGCGATGGAACTGGCGAAGCGCCGTGTGCCCGCACGCGCGGGCGAGGACCTTCATCAGTTCGACGGACGCCGTCAGGAAGCGGGCGAGCCGGGCCGCCGAGACGTCGACGTTCAGCCGCGCCCGCAGGTGCTCCTGCTGCGTGGCCACACCCGACGGGCAGTTGTTCGTATGGCA
>SKJM01000295.1 GCA_007122045.1 Planctomycetales bacterium
CGCCGGGAAACTGGCTTCCGAAGACCGGCTGGGGCGAGACGTGGGCGGGCGAAGGCGGCCCGTGCGGCGCCGGGGCGGCCGGCGTGCCCCAGCCCGGTTGGGTGGGCGCCGGCGCCGGTTGCGTATAGTCGGGCTCCGGATAGACGGGCCGCGGCGGCTGCGGGTACGGGTCGGTGGCCCCGTAGGCCGGCGCCGGCGCGTGCTGTGCCCCGGGCCACTGCGAGGGGAGCGACGGCATCGAACGCCCCATGCCGGGGCTCTGGTATCGGACCACGTGCCCCGCGGTCTCTCCTGCTCGCGACGGCTGGGGGGAACCGTGATTCGGCGGGACCGGCGCCTCAGCCTCATCGGCCGGGCCTTCAAGAAGGCGCCCCAGCAGCCGCAGGCCAATCCGGCGGTCGGACCGCGCCGCCGGCTGTCCTTGCGCGGCCCACTCGGGGTCTGGGCTCTGGCCTCGGAAGCCCCGCGGAGCGGCCGAACGCCTCGGCCGGTCGGCCACGGCCTCGTCGTCGTGCGCGGGCGGGCTGAAGACGATCTTCGGCACCTCGCCGCGCATGGGATCGACCAGGAACAGGCCGGAACTGCGCAGCCGCCGTTCGCTGTCGCGCAGCTCGCGGATATTGACGATGTCGCCCGGCTTGAACGACAGGCGGTTCAACACGGTGGCGATCTTCGTCCGCGGGTGCTCGCCGGCGATGTCCACCTCGATGTGGCCCACGCGGTACCGGTCGCCCTCCTCGACTTCGTACACCAGGTCGACCTGGGCCTCGTCTTCGAGGTACCGGATATTCGGCCTCACGTTGGCGAACACGTAACCGATCGAGCCGTACTGCTCCTGGATGCCGGCCACGTCGCTCTTCATGGCCAGGTCGTTGAAGTATTGGCCCTCGCGAAGCTTCAAGTCGCCCGTCAGGTCGTCCGAGCCGATCACCTCGTTGCCCACGGCGCGAATGCGCCGCACCTGGTAGCGGGGGCCTTCATCGATCACGAACCGCAGGATGACCCAGTTGCGGGAAACGTCATGGCCGATTTCCCTTCCCACGCGGGCGCGCAGGAAGCCCAGCCCGCGGTAATAGGCTACCAGGCGGTTCACGTCTTCGTCGATCACCTCACGATTGACCTCCCCCTTGAAGAACCAGAAGAAGCCGGGTTTCGACTGCACTTGGGTCCGCAGCCGGGCGTCGCTGGCGATGGTGTTGCCGACGAAGGTGGTCCACAGGATTCGGTTCTTCTCGCCTTCGTTGATGAGGAAGACGACGCCGCGGTCGCCCGGCTTGTCGCCCTCGACCACCTCGATCTGGACCTTCGTATGGCCGCGCTTGCGGTAAAACTCTTCGAGTTTATGCCGCGCGTCGGCGATCATGTAGGGCTCCAGCGCCTCGCCCTCCTTCAGGTCGATCTGCCGGGCGAGCACCCGCCGCCGGACTTTTTCGTTGCCGACGAACTTGATGTACTCGATCCGCGGCCGCTCGACCACCTCGAAGATGACCACCCGGCCGCCGGGAAGATCGCGGTAATACGGCTTCACCCCGGCGAACAAGCCGCTGCGGATCAGCCGGCGGACGTCCTCCTCGACCAGGTCGGGGTCGAAGGGCCGGTCCTTGCGGGTGCGAATGTGGGGCGCGATGGAGCGGATGGGAATCGCGCGGTTGCCCGCCACCCGCACGTCGACCACCGTCTTCCTCGGCGCCGGCGCCGGCAGCGCCGAATCGTGGGTCGACGGCGCGTCGGGCCATTGCGCGAGGGCCGGCGCGGTGTACAGCGCGAGCCATACCGCTACGAGGGCGATTATGCCCACCCGGCAGGCCCACCCGTGGCGGATGCAACATATGGCCATCAGGGCCCCTTCCCGGCGTAAGTGCAAAGCAAGTGGGACGAGCGTCGGAATCCGTCGGATCGATGAGGACATTGGCTGCGGCCCGCGCCGAGCCTTCGACAAGGTGGCGTAGAAATACCGAAACGGCCGCAATCAGGCAAGGCGAATTCAGCAGATGGCTGCGAGCATGGGTAATGTAGGCAGTATAGGCATGGAGCCTGCCGCAAACAAGGGCGTCGATCATAAGTTTGCGATTTGCTATCAACGCTAGCGTTTGGCGATGCGTGGATAGAAGCGGCCAGACTCGGAGGGGGATAAGGGAGAAGGGGAAAAATGGGAAAATCCAATCTGGCATGAGGACCTGCCGGACGTTGCCTTTCGGCCAATCTCCCATTTCCCCCCTTTCCCCTCAATTCCATCCCTCCTTCCCCGCCGGGCTCGCCTCGGCCGGTTCCATGACTGGCCCGCTACCACACCGCACCCCTGCGCGCCCTCTTCCTTCCCCGCCGGGCTCGCCCGGCGTCTCGATTTTTTGGGTGGCAATTTTCCGGATTTCCACACTCACCCCTCCCCGCTTCTACCGGCGGATGCATGGCTGCGCCCAATCGGACGTTCCAGCGGCGGTGCGGTTGGCGCCACGATACAGCCGGGTTCACCCACGCGCACGCTACGGTGGACGCCGAAATAACATGACGCCGAAACC
>SKJM01000459.1 GCA_007122045.1 Planctomycetales bacterium
CAGGGCGACCAGCCCCGTGAAGGTGCTCAGCAAATCGGCGGCGGGAATCCCCGCGTGCGCCCGCAATCCGCCTTCACGAGTTTGCATGGCGCCCAGGAACCGGGCCGCGCGGCTGCCGAGCGGCTCGTCCAACGCGCCGACCATGCGCAGCAAGGCAATGGCCGCGGCGGTCGGGTTCACGCCGCTGCGCCGCATGATGGAAAGTTCCACGAAACCGCCGTCCTCCCGCTGGCGGGAGTGGATCATGCGGGCAATATCGTCCGTATTTCCGGCGGGCAAGCCGACCAACTCGCGGCACAGTGCCGCCAGGAACGAGTGATACGTGCTGCTCGCGCCGCTGCGTACGCTCTTGGCCAGCCCGCCGTCGGGCCGGCGAAGCGGATCGAGCACATCCTCGACGAGGGCGGCCGGCTCGAACCCGGCCGCGGCCAGGCAATCGCCGCCGCCGGCCGCCTCGATGAGCATGGACGAGGAGAGCAGCGCGAACAACTCGACGGCGCCCGCCGGCCGGCCGGCGCCGGCGGTGAGGAACGCACCGGCGCGGCGGGCGAGGCCGGTGTCCAACTCGCCCAGGAGAAGCAGGCCGCGAAGGGCGAAGCTGGTGTAGTAGGCGTCGGCGCCTCCCGCCCGGCCGGAGAAACCGCCGCCGGGCTGCTCGGCGCCGCGCAGGAAGGCGGCGTGGCGCGACCTGGCATCTTCGGGAAGCGCCGCCGCGGCGCGGCTGAGCCGGAGGGTCAATTCAGCGAGGTAGGGCATAGGCGCGCAGCGTTCGCTGGTATACTTCGATGGTTCGGGTTGCCATGGTGGGGGCGTTGTGTTGCGCATGAACGGCTGCTTGGGCGCGCCGGCCACACGCGGCGGCCAGCGCGGGGTCGCGCATCATCGCGGCAATGCCCTCGGCCAGCAAGGCGGCGCTTCCCGGTTCGTGCAGCAGGCCGCCGCCGAGGTCTTCGATCAACTCGACGAATACGCCGTGGTGGGGCAGCACCGCCGGCACGCCGGCGGCCCAGGCTTCGAGGACGGGCAGCCCCTTGCTTTCCGGCAGGAGCGTGGGCAGGCTGAACAAGTCGAACGAGCGGAGCAGTGCCGTCTTTCCCGCCCAATCGGGCGCCCCGTGATATTGGAACCGCGCGGCGAGCCCCGCCGCCACCATGCGGCGCTCGACCTCGGCCAGGTAGGGGCGGTCGGCGGGGTCCAGGTAGCCGGCGGCGTGCAGCTCGACGGGCGGCAGCGACGTATCCTTCGCCAGCAGCCCGACGGCCTCGGCCAGCAGGTGCAGCCCCTTGTCGGGCGCGACGCGGGAGAAGAAGCCCACCCGAAACGGCGATCCACCGGCCCGGTCCGGCACGGCGGAGGGCGATGCCTCTCCGTCGTGCAGGTTCAGGCCGGGCGGAATGACGTCGATCCGCTCTCGGGGCAGGGCGAGCCGCTCGGCCATGGCATGGGCGAAGGACCGGCTCAGGGCAATCAGGGCGTCGAGCCCCGCCGCGCGCTCGCGCAGCAACCGCCACGCCTCCTCGCGGTGCGGCGCGGGCAGCTTGTCGAGGAAGGCGTCCTCGCCGGTAAGCGAGCACACGACCGGAATGCCCAGGCGCCGCCGGATGGCCGGCGCCACGCCCGTCAGCAGCGCGTTGTTCAGGTGGATCACGTCGGGCCGGAGCGTATCGGCCAGAAGGCGGAGAAGCTTTTCCACTTCCTTGCGTTGCCGGCCGTCTTCGCCGCGCAGCATGGAAACGGCCAGCGGGCCCAATTCGTCCGGGCGGGTGGCGCCGCCGCGCCGGGCCAGCCACCGCAGCAGGACCGGGCGGTCCAGCAGGCGGTCGAACCGCCAGGGCGTTCGCCGGAACAGCGGCCACCGCTGTTGGAGGTAGACGTTCACCCCCCCGAACGCAACGCCATCGAGGCTCTGGTTCTCCTCATCGGTCCGCAGGGGGGTGTACATGGGCAGCAGGACGGCGTCGATTCCGGCCTGGCGCAGCGCCGCCACCAGCGCGTTGCCATGCAGGCAACTGCCGCAGTACATGCCGCCCGCCCCGGCCACCAAGTGAACAATGCGCATCGCCGCCATGCGCTCAAGGCTACCGGCGGCTCACGGCCGCGTCAAGGCGCCGCGCTGCCGGCGGGGCTCCTCCCCTTCGGTGCGCACGGTTTCGCCGCCGGGCCCGCGGACGGTCACCGTCACCTCGGCCGCTACCGGGCCCTGGGGTACCCCGGTCGCACTACACAGTCACGTTCGCCGACCCGGCGAACAAAAACGGTGACGTAATCCACTGCGCCATAAGCACTTACGTCGTTCAGGCCAAGAATCTGCCCGGTGTGAGCTGCGGGCTGGCGGTTAGGCGAAGGCAGTGCGCCAATTAAAATCAATTAGTTTCCGGTATGGCCCCCCTCCTGGGCCTACCAGCGCTGCACGCCACTACATATTGCACCCCAGCCGCCCGGCACACCCTACATCTTGTGCCAAAGTGGCCGTGTGCAATAAGCGCGGGCCACAAGAGAGAATCCCATGGCACC
>SKJM01000060.1 GCA_007122045.1 Planctomycetales bacterium
CGAAAAACTGCACGAACAGATCGTGGCCACCAAGAACGAAATCGTCCGCGCCAACCTCCGGCTGGTCGTGTCCATCGCCAAGCGGCACGTCGGCCATGCCGAGAGCTTCTTCGAGCTGGTCAGCGACGGCAACATGTCGTTGATGCGGGCGGTGGAGAAGTTCGACTACGCGCGGGGCAACAAGTTCAGCACCTACGCCACGTGGGCGATCATGAAGAACTTCGCCCGCACCATCCCCGACGAACACCGCCGCCGTGATCGGTTCCGCACCAGCACCAGCGAGATGTTCGCCACCACCGAGGACGATCGCAGCGACTGCCACGAACTGGAGACGGCCCAGATGCAGCGCGAGGCCGACGTCGAGCGGATTCTCGGCCGCCTCGACGAACGCGAGCAGGAAATCATCGTCCGCCGCTTCGGCCTGCGCCGCGGCCAGGAGCCGCTCACGCTCAAGCAGGTCGGCGCGGAACTGGGCGTCACCAAGGAGCGCATCCGCCAGATCGAAACCCGCGCGCTCAGCAAACTCAAGCAGGCCGCCGACGACGAGAAGATCGAGATGCCGGCGTAGGCCCTCCCTGAGGCGCCGCGACGGAATAACATGACCGGATTGTAGGATGGACATTCCCGTCCGCCGCGGTTTTGACGGGCTGGAAAGCCCATCCTACGCGCAGATTCGCACAACTTGTTTTGGCCCGGATCCTAAACCAGCCGAATCCGGCCGGCCAGCACGAGGTCGAGGAACTCGCGGTTGCTGGGCAGCAGCGCGGGCTGCGCCGCCATTTCCGCCGCGGTGAACCAGTGAATGGAGGCCACCTCCTGCGGGTTGGGCGCCGGCTCGGCGGCGTCGGGCCATCGGGCCAGCCACCAGGCCAGTTCCACGTTCCACGCCGTCCGGCACCGCCAGAGCCGCCGCAGCGGGCAGACCGTCACCCCCACCTCTTCGCGGACCTCGCGAACGACGGCCTCGGCCTCCGATTCGCCCGGCTCCAACCCGCCACCCGGGAAGCAGTACGTCAGCGGTGCAAGGACCCCCGGGGCGCGGCGGATCACCAGCAGGCGCCCGTCGCCGCGGGGGCAAATGGCCACGGCGCCGCGCCGGCCGCCTTGGTCGGGAATCGGATCGGTCATAGGCAGGGGACCCGTTACCGGTTACAATGGGGCACGTGCAAGTCGGACATCGAGAACCTCGCTCCCAGCCCGCCCCGGATGGCATCGTGAACGTGCACGCTGAAACTTCGCCGGAATCGCTCCTCCCGCGGTTCGGGCTGACGGGGTTCCGCCCCGGGCAGCGCGAGGTCATTGCCGCCGTGCTGGCCGGGCACGATTGCCTGTGCGTCATGCCCACCGGCGGCGGCAAGAGCCTATGTTACCAGCTTCCGGCCGTCGCCCGCGAGGGGCTCACCCTGGTGGTCTCGCCCCTGATCGCCCTGATGAAGGACCAGGTCGACCAGTTGACGCAGAAGGGCCTGCCCGTAACCTTCATCAACAGCACCATCGCGCTGGCCGAGCAGTACCAGCGGCTCGAGGCCATGGCGGCGGGCAAGTACCGGCTGGTGTACGTGGTGCCGGAGCGATTTCGCAGCGGGCGGTTCGTCGAGGCGGTGGGCCGGACCCGGCTCGACCTGCTGGCCGTCGACGAGGCGCACTGCATCAGCGAATGGGGGCACGATTTCCGGCCCGATTACGCGCGGCTGGGGTACTTCCGCCGCAAGCTGGGCAACCCGACCACCATCGCCCTGACCGCCACCGCCACCGACGCCGTGCGGCGCGATATTGTCGAACAACTCGACCTGCGCGAGCCGCGCACCTTCATGACCGGCTTCGCGCGGCCGAACCTGTTCCACGAGGTCCAGCGGCCCGGCTCCGACGCGGCCAAGGAGCAACTGCTGCTGGACTACCTCGAAAGCCATCCGGGCGACGGCATCATCTACGCCTCGTCGCGCAAGCGGACCGAGCAGATTGCCGAGCTGATCGCCACGAAGACCCGGCGCCGGGCCACCGCCTACCATGCCGGCCTCATGCCCGACCAGCGCCGCCGCGCCCAGGAGGCGTTCATGAGCGGCCGGGCCAGCGTGGTCGTGGCCACCAACGCGTTCGGCATGGGCATCGACAAGGCCGACGTGCGGTTCGTGCTCCATTACAACATGCCGGGCACTTTGGAAGCGTATTACCAGGAGGCGGGCCGAGCCGGCCGCGACGGCAAACCCTCCCGCTGCACCCTCTTCTACCACGCTTCCGACCGGTACATCCAGGAGTTCTTCATCGAAAGCGCGTACCCGTCGCGGGAGAACGTCCAGCGGGTATGGGACTTCCTGCGCGAGCGGCGCGAGGAACCCATCGAACTGACCCAACAGCAGATCAAGGAGGAGCTGTCGCTGCCCATCGGTGCCGAAGGCGTGGGGGCGTGCGAGCAGCTTCTCGAAGGGGCCGGGGCGATCGAGCGGCTGGTGGCCTCGCAGAACCTGGCCTCCGTGCGGATCGACAGCGAACTGCCCACCCTGGTCGACATGCTCC
>SKJM01000448.1 GCA_007122045.1 Planctomycetales bacterium
CTGCTGAAGCGGGCCGGGCACGACGTGGTGGGGCTGTTCATGCGGCACGGCATCGAGTTCGCTGAAGCCGCCGCGTGCGACCCTGCCGCCGCCCGCCGGCAGGGATGTTGCACTGCCGCCGACGCGGCCGACGCCCGCCGCGCCGCCGCCATGCTCGACGTGCCGTTCTACGCCGTGGATTTCCACCACGAGTTCGACCGGATCGTGGCCTATTTCGCCGACGAATACACGGCCGGCCGCACGCCCAACCCCTGCATCGTGTGCAACACGTGGCTGAAGTTCGGAAAGCTCTTCGAGGCGGCCCACAACATCGGGGCCGAATGCGTCGCCACCGGCCACCATGCCCGGGTGGTCCGCTACGAAACTGGCGACTGGGCCCTTTGCCGCGGCCGCGATCCGGCGAAGGATCAGTCGTACGCGCTGTTCGGAATACCCCGGCACCGGCTTCCGAGCGTGCGTTTTCCCGTGGGCGAGTACCGGAAGGAGGCCGTTCGGGCGTTCGCCGCCGAACTGGGGTTCCACGTGGCCGAGAAGCCCGACAGCCAGGAACTGTGTTTCGTCCGCCCCGGGCAGCACGCCGCCTTCGTGCGCCGCCGCCGGGGGCAGCGCGACACGGCGGGAGAGATCGTCACCACCGACGGCACCCTCGTGGGACGGCACGACGGGATTGAAGGTTTCACCGTGGGGCAGCGGAAGGGGCTCCGGGTGGCCTTGGGCGAGCCCTACTACGTGGTGCGCATCGAGCCCGACACGAACCGCGTCGTGCTGGGCCGCCACGGCGAGTTGGCCCGGGAGGAGCTGACGGCCGCCGGGGCCAACTGGCTGGTCGAGCCGCCACCGCGGCCGTGGCGTTGCGACGTGAAGATCCGCTACCGCAGCCCGGCCGAACCGGCGGAAGTGCTCGTGCTGGGCGAAGGGCGGTTCCGCGTGCGCTTCGAGACACCCCGGCACGGGGTTGCCCCCGGACAGGCGGCGGTCTGCTACCAAGGCGAGCGGGTACTGGGTGGCGGGTGGATCGAGTAGCAGGAGCAGGCCGGTGGGCCGGTGGGTTGCGCAATCAGAGCGCCGAAGCAAGGGCCGGCCCCATCGAGCCGGCCCCTCCTTACCTAACGGCATTCCCCCGTGGTGTTCCCGGGTTCCCGGTTAGAAGGGATCGTCGAGGTCGGCCTCGTCTTCCTTCTGCAGGGGCGTGGTCCACATGTACACGGTCGGCGAAGTGCCCCGCTCGGTCTCGACGGTTTCGACCACGTCGGGCTTGACGCCCCGCATGTCGAAGGCGTGCGAGACAATCCGCGTGCCCGGCTCCAGCTTCTCGAGCTGGGGAATGAGCTTCACGTTCAGGTTGGGCAACAGGTACAGGGTGATGACCGTGGCGGGGGTCAGGTCCATCTCGAAGATGTCGCCCTCGATGATCTCCACCAGGTGCTCGACGTTATTGTCCTTGACGTTCTTCAGCGACTCTTCGACGCGATCCGGATCGATGTCGACTCCCACGGCCCGGCAGCCGTACCGCTTCGCTGCGGTCACCACGATCCGGCCGTCGCCGCAGCCGAGATCATACACCACGTCGTCCTTGGTCACTTCAGCTAACTCGAGCATCCGGTCGACCACCTCTTGGGGAGTTGGCACAAAGTGGACGTCGGGCCTCCGGGCACCCTCTCGGCCCTCCTCGCCAGGCAACTCGTCGATTTCGGCGAATAGATCGTCGGAGAAATCGAACGGGCTGGCTTCGGTGTCTTCGGCGTCGGGTATTTCGGCGTCGGGCATTTCCGCGTCGGGAATTTCGGCGAACAATCCATCGTCGTCGGCGAATGGATCACCGGTAATGTCGGGCGGTGCGGCCACCTCGACCGGGTCCTCCGGCGTTTCCACCGGTTCGGGCGTTTCTGCCGGCTCGGCCGCCTCGGGCGGGTCGACGGTAGGATCGGCCGTGCCGACCGCCGGGCCTGCCTCCTGCGAGCACGACGCCGCCAACATCAGCGTTGCGCCAACCCAGGTGAACAACAGCAACGTCGTTAGGGTACGACTCATCGAAACAATCGCTTTCTCCCCCTTCGGGGGAACAAAGGGTGGAAGGAACGGACAGATACCTTAGTATACAGCAAGCACTGCACGTCCACCAGGGTCGCGAACAGCCGTTGCTTCCGAAAGGTTCCGCCGGTCAACGCGGTCAACGCAGGCAGGTCAACGCAGGCAGGATTGACAGCCGGCCCAGGATGCGATAGTATATTAGCGGAGACTAATATGAAACCGCCCAAAGAGCTGGCCAAGCGGCTGAAAGTGCTCGCCGGCGAAACACGCGTCCGCATCGTCCAGTTGCTCAAGGGCCGGGCCCTGTGCGTCGGCGCCCTGGCCGCACGCCTCGACATCACCCCCGGCGCCGTCTCCCAACACCTGCGCGTCATGCGCGATGCCGGGCTGGTGAGCGATGAGAAGCGCGGCTACTTCGTCCATTACCACCTGAATGAGGAGACGCTCGCCGCCTGGCGGGCGGAAATCGACAACCTGCTGGA
>SKJM01000279.1 GCA_007122045.1 Planctomycetales bacterium
CGGATGCGCGAGGGGCCGCGCTATGCGAACGTCTCGGAAACCGACGGGCGCCTGCTCCGCCTGTTGACCGAGGCGGTGAACGCGCAGCACGTGGTGGAGATCGGCACCTCGACCGGCGAGTCGGGCGTCTGGTTCGCCCTGGCCCTGCGCAAGACGGGCGGCCGCTTGACCACCCACGAGATCAACGCGCGGCGCGCGGAAATTGCCGAGAAGAACTTCAAGATGGCCGGCGTCGATCACTTGATCACCGTCGTCGTTGGCGACGCTCACGAAACGGTCACGCGAATCGACGAGCCGATCGACATCCTGTTCCTCGACGCGAACCCGGGCGGATACATCGACTACCTGGAGAAGCTTCTGCCGAAGCTTCGCCCCGGCGGGCTGCTCATCGCCCACAACATGCGCACCCCCCCGCCCAATCCCGATTACATCGAGGCCATCACGAAGAACCCCGACCTGGAGACCTCGTTCCTGCTGATGGAGGACTCCGGCATCGGGGTGACGCTGAAGAAGCGCTGAACGACCGGTCGGGCGCGCGGGCAGGGCTGCCCTATGAAGAAGGTAGGATGGACATTCTTGTCCGTCCGGGCGGCACCGAGGGGCCGCTCCGCCGAAGCTGACCGAAGCGGTTTCAAGGCGGATTCTGCGCGGGGCTAAGCCAAAGTAAGTGCGCAGCAAACGGAGGCAACGGAGGTCTCCTACTCCGTTGCCTCGGGTTTCTCCCACGCGCCGGCGGCCACCCGAAATCCGAAATGCCGAAGCTATTCTTGAGGCGGCCCCCAGACGGGCAGGAATGCCCATCCTGCGAGGAAACGCCGCGGTGCCGCCCGCGCTATGGCGCCTCGGCGATCCGCGAATCGAACAGCGGCACCTGGTGGCTGCCCGAGTCGAGCAGGATGCGGTAGTGGATTTTCGCCTGCTTGTCGACCTGTTCGATCAGGTCGAGGTGGGCGAGCGTATGCTCGATCGGAGCCATTTGCGTCTGGAAGATCGCTTCCGACTGGGTCCGGTGGCCGGCCTGCTTCATCGCCGCCTCGACTTTTTTCCGTTGCTTCTCCCATTGTTGCCTCCTGGCCTGTAGTTGCTGACCGGGCTGGGGAAGTGGCGCTTGCACGTTGACAAGACCATTATTGCGCGTGACGGTGATCCCCTTGCGGGAGGTGGAGAAGCGGATTTGGATCCCCGCCGTCACCTGCAGGTTTTTGTGGCGGTCCATCCTCTGAAAAGCCACGTTCAGCGGTTTCCGGGCCTCGACCGGTCCGTCCGGCTGGGCGTGGTAGTGTTTGACGGGGCCTTCGATCTCCGTGAACTCCAGCCGCAGGAGCTTGGGATCGGGCAACTGGTCGCACTCGATTTGCATGTTTTCGGTCCGCCGGCCGAGGTCGAACTCCAGCGGCGGCGCCGGCCTGGGCTTGGAGAACGCCAGGGTCTTCGTCTCGCCGTCGATGTTCAACTCCAGCAGGCATAGTCGCAACAGCCCGGCGCCGGCCAACTCGGCCGCGGCTTCGAGCCACCGGAACTTCAACTCGTCGGACTGCGGCTCATAGTGAAACCTCGCCACGGCGGCGGTTTCGCCCGTGGCAGGCCTCCGTTCGACGACGTAGGCCCGGCCGCCGCCCTCGGCCTCATCGCGTCTGAGGGCCAACTCGGCGTTGGGGACCACCGCGTCGCCCCCCCGGAGCGTGACGATCCACGGCGCCCGCTCGCGCACGTACAGCTTGCCGAGCGTTACCGGTTCGAACGGCGCCGGCTGTCCCTCCTCGGTCGTCAGGACCGGAAGCTCCACCATTTCGGGGAAGTCGTGGAAGGTGGGCGGCTTCTCCTTCTTGGGCGGTTCGGGTTCTTCCTCCGGCTGCTGCGGTTCCGCCGGCTCCGCAGCACTCTCCTCGGGATCGGGCTCCGGCTGCTCCGGGTCGGACGGCTCGGCATCCTCGCCATCGGCCGGCGGCTGCTCCTCCGCTGCGGGCTCCTCCCCCTCGGCCGGCCCAGGTTCCTCGCCCTCGGGCGGCCCCGCTGCCTCGGGGTCCGGCCCCGGGTCGCGAGGGCGCCGGCCGGGCAGCCGGTCGATGCCCAGGTCCATGTCGAGGTCCAACTCAGACGCGAGATCGAGTTCATCGAGCACGTCGTCCGAGTTCGACCGCTGCGGTTGCGGTTCCGGTTGCTCGGCACGGGCGACCTCGGTCTTGTCGGGGCTCGGCCGATCGCCCCCGAAGCCGCCGAGGACAAGCACGATGGCCCCGGCCATCAGCAGCACGGCGACCGAACCGCCGCCTATCAGCAGCCACTTGCCGTGCCGGCCCAGGAATCCCTGCGGGCGGCCGGTGCCAGCGGCCGGTTTGGCATCTTCCGGGCGCGGCCGGGCTTTGCCGCCGCGCGACTGAGCCCGGGCTACCGGCGAATGGGCCCCTCCGGTGTCGATGGCCAGGGCGGCCTCTGGTTGGGCGGCCGGGGCCTTTCGGGCGGAGGGTTGATCGCCCACCGCGCCTTGGCTTGCCGCGCCGCGTGCGGGCTC